>NZ_CP132336.1:1800000-2070000 GCF_030758315.1 Pararhizobium sp. IMCC3301 | reverse complement strand
CCGGTCTTTGGGCAACCAGAGGCCGGGGGCACAGACCAGGGGGTTGCGACTGTTTATCAAAAACACAGGGCTCTGCGAAGCCGCAAGGCGACGTATAGGGTCTGACGCCTGCCCGGTGCTGGAAGGTTAAAAGGAGAGGTGCAAGCCTTGAATTGAAGCCCCAGTAAACGGCGGCCGTAACTATGACGGTCCTAAGGTAGCGAAATTCCTTGTCGGGTAAGTTCCGACCTGCACGAATGGCGTAACGACTTCCCCGCTGTCTCCAGCATAGACTCAGTGAAATTGAATTCCCCGTGAAGATGCGGGGTAACTGCGGTTAGACGGAAAGACCCCGTGCACCTTTACTACAACTTTACACTGGCATTTGTAACGGCATGTGTAGGATAGGCGGTAGACTATGAACCTTGGGCGCTAGCTTAGGGGGAGTCATCCTTGAAATACCGCCCTTATCGTTATGACTGTCTAACCGCGGCCCGTTATCCGGGTCCGAGACATTGTATGGTGGGTAGTTTGACTGGGGCGGTCGCCTCCTAAAGAGTAACGGAGGCGCGCGATGGTGGGCTCAGACCGGTCGGAAATCGGTCGTTGAGTGCAATGGCATAAGCCTGCCTGACTGCGAGACTGACAAGTCGAGCAGAGACGAAAGTCGGTCATAGTGATCCGGTGGTCCCGAGTGGAAGGGCCATCGCTCAACGGATAAAAGGTACGCCGGGGATAACAGGCTGATGATGCCCAAGAGTCCATATCGACGGCATTGTTTGGCACCTCGATGTCGGCTCATCACATCCTGGGGCTGGAGCAGGTCCCAAGGGTTTGGCTGTTCGCCAATTAAAGTGGTACGTGAGCTGGGTTCAGAACGTCGTGAGACAGTTCGGTCCCTATCTGCCGTGGTCGTAGGAGAATTGATAGGATCTGCCCCTAGTACGAGAGGACCGGGGTGGACGTACCTCTGGTGGACCTGTTGTTGCGCCAGCAGCATTGCAGGGTAGCTATGTACGGTCGGGATAACCGCTGAAAGCATCTAAGCGGGAAACCCACCTAGAGATAAGTTCTCCCTTGAGAATCGTGGAAGACCACCACGTTGATAGGCTGGGTGTGGAAGTGCCGTAAGGCATGAAGCTTACCAGTACTAATAATTCGATTGGCTTGATTACTCTCATTAATCAATGCTCATCCCTGCCGGATTGATCTGGACTGATCCTGATTGATTTGGCACAGGATGCGACATACGCATCAAGACCAGTTTTCATACATCAAGTGACTGCATTTTGTCGGTCTGGTGGTTATGGCGTGGAGCCTAAACCCGATCCCATTCCGAACTCGGCCGTTAAACTCCACAGCGCCAATGGTACTTCGTCTTAAGGCGCGGGAGAGTAGGACGCTGCCAGACCTGCAAAATGCAGTCGCTTCATGAGATGTCTTCTTTTACAGTATCGAAAAACCCCGCGCCTTGCCTTTCCGGCAGGCGCGGGGTTTTTTGTGTTTTGAATTCCGGTTAGAGCATCAGGCAGGCGATGCTTGCCATTTTGTCGGCCGGGAAAACGATAACGTAAAGTATCTTGCGCAGATATGTCCTGGACGATTGCTTTCGCTCTCGGCAGGAAAAAACCATCGCTTCATGAGTTCGGAAGGCGGGGTCAAATCAGGCGCAATTGCCTATATTCTGATCGAAACCGCAAAACTGAATGGCGTTGAACCGCAAGCATGGTGAACTGGCACCCTCGCCAGCATCGTCGATCACAAAATTAGCCATATCGATGATCTGCTTCTTTGGCGTTAGGCTGGCAGTGCAACTGGCGAAGCCAACGCTACAGCCTTGGAGGGTTACGTCGCTCAGATATCACCAAACAGATAAAGCAGAATTACCGAAAACAACGGATAGCGGTAATTTTAACACATACAACTGAATTCGGGAATGATAGGCCTGAAGACTATCTGAAAACCCGATTCGGAGCATTTATGAACCGGTACGCCTTAAGCGGATTTTTAATCGCACTTTCGACCTCCCTGGCATTTTCTGAAGAAATGCCAAGCATGGATTATCAATTGACCGAGGATGCTCCTCACCAACGCGACATAAAGTGGGATGCTTATTTCACGACCTTTGGCGGCTACAATTGGTCGATATTTGAGGACGGTGGATATAATGAAAATTTTGAGGATTTCAGCTACGGCGCGCGTGCATCCGGTGCTTATAATTTTGAAAATGGTGTGAGTGTACAGAAGGACCTTGTCTACAATCGCGATGATTGGGGTATTGACGCTGACCTGGGCTTTTTCGGGAATGGGGGCGTAAGTTCAACGGATATGGATGCGGCAACCCACATTTATACCCAGACAGACACTTACCTGTTCGGCGCAATAGGACAGATTGGAAAGACAAACTTCGACTTTGGTGTGTTGAGCCAGGAGACAAATCGCTTCTATTTGGGCGGTGAGGCTCAAGGGTATTTTGGTGCCTTCACAATTTATGGCCAGGCTGGCTACGAGAAGACAAAGACAGATGGCATAGGTTTCTTTGGCTCCGGTGGTTTTTCCAGCGATGGTATCGTCGCGTCACTGGAAGGAAGGTACTTTTTTACCGACAACTGGCGTTTTGATGTAAAGGGTGCTTACACGTTTCAGAAATTTGATATTGCGGACCTGGAGTTGGATGCCTGGACCTTCTCAGCCGGTACTGAATACAAGTTTACTGACACGCCATTCAGCCTCACCAGTGATGTGTCCTGGTCGCTGCAGGACAATGAGGGTCTTGTATCAGAGCGCATGACGGCTCTCGTAGGCATTAAAATGAACCTTGGTGCCGAAACCCTCAAATCCCGTGATAGAAGTGGCGCAACTCTGGATCCTTTCGAAGCGCAACAACCGATTGAAGCATTTTTCGGTTTTGGTCCGATCTAGTCATAGTGCTCCCAGTGGGCTGCCCGGGCTGAAAATTGTCATCTCTGAACCGGACCCGCTACGGCGGGTCTTTTCGTATGAAAATACGGCAACCACAGACGCAGTTTTGGATGTATCATGCGCATCGCCGCAGCCAGAAAACGAAAACTGCCTCGAAAAGGTAATCATCCCAAGTTTCATGGGGTTTGTTTCCGGGCTTAACGCGGGCTGTTTCAGTTTCATGGCAGGGGTTTTACCGCCGATTGCCACGTTGGGTCGTTGGTTGCTGTATTTCCATCACCAGAGCGTGGCGGAGTTCTGCGTCTTCTTGAATGTCTGGAAGATGTATCGACCGCGCCACTCGTGGCGAACCATGCGATTGTAACACTTGATGTGAGCATTCTGCTGCGGCCTTCCCGGTTGGATGTAGCACAGCCCGACAGAGCCGTGACAGTCAGGAATACATTGACATCGCCTTGTTGTTGCCGCACCAGAATTTCATTCCAACGACACCACATCACGGATTCATTCATGACCTCATTGCCAAAAACACCCTCCTTTCGGCTTGATGGCCGCCGCGCGCTCGTAACGGGGGCTTCCCGTGGCATCGGACTGGGGGCGGCTGTGGCGCTGGCGGAAGCCGGGGCGCATGTGGTTCTGGCGGCGCGCGGTGCGCAGCAATTGCAGGATGTTCTGGCGGCGCTTCAGGCGGACGGTCGTTCAGTCAGCAGTCTTGTTCTTGATGTCGCTGATGCATCGGCGGCGCAATTGGCGATAGAGGCAGAAATGGCCGCTAACGGCCCGTTTGATGTACTAGTCAACAATGCCGGTCTTGCCAGGCATTCGCCCTTTCTGGAGACAAAGGCCGAGGATTTTGATGCTGTATTCGATGTGAATGTGCGCGGTACCTATTTTGTCGCTCAGACCATCGCCCGCGCTATGGTGGCGCATGGCATTGCCGGCTCTATCATCCAGACATCGTCGCAGATGGGGCTTGTCGGTGGCCAGGACCGGGCGGTTTATGCTGCCACCAAACACGCCATCGAAGGACTGACAAAATCCATGGCGATTGAACTGGGTCCGCATAATATCCGCGTCAACACGCTGGCCCCGACCTTTATCAAGACACCGCTGACGGAGCAGACCTTTTCCAATCCGGAGCGTGTCGCCTGGATTAAATCAAAGATCAAACTCGACCGCATCGGCGAAATCGAAGACATTATGGGCGCTGTGCTGTTTCTCGCCAGCGACGCCTCTGCCATGGTGACCGGGATTCCGCTGCTGGTGGATGGCGGATGGACTGCGGACTGAGCGCGCTTTGCGCTGCAGCAAAAGCAAGCTATACCAGCGCTCTCGATTTATGCTCCCGTCACCAGGTAACAGGTGCTTCATGAATGCTCCACTTTCCAAAAAGGACGCGCCGGCGCAGGCTGGGTTCACTTGGGAGGATCCCTTCCTGCTCAGCGAACAACTGAGCGAAGATGAACGGCTTATCAGCGAAGCGGCACGGGCTTTTGCCGCCGAAAAACTTCAACCGCGCATTGTCGATGCTTATGCACGCGAAGAGAGTGATCCGGCGATTTTCACCGAAATGGGCGCCATGGGGCTGCTTGGTCCGACCCTTCCGGAAGCTTATGGCGGCTCCGATGCGGGATATGTTAGCTATGGGCTGATAGCGCGCGAGGTGGAGCGGGTCGACAGCGGATACCGCTCGATGATGAGCGTGCAATCCTCTCTGGTGATGTATCCGATCTTTACCTATGGCTCGGAGCAGCAGAGGCAGAAATTTCTGCCAAAGCTGGCCAGCGGTGAGTGGATCGGCTGCTTCGGCCTTACCGAACCGGATGCCGGATCAGACCCCGGGGCGATGAAAAGCCGGGCCGTCCGGACGGCCGATGGCTATCGCCTCAACGGCACCAAAATGTGGATCTCCAATTCCCCGATTGCCGACGTGTTTGTGGTCTGGGCAAAGTCGGAAGCCCATGACAATGCAATCCGCGGATTTGTTCTGGAAAAGGGCATGGCCGGGCTGAGCGCACCCAGGATCGGCAATAAATTGTCGTTGCGCGCCTCAATTACCGGCGAAATCGTCATGGATAATGTCGAAGTGACAGAGGCAGCACTGCTGCCCAATGTGTCCGGTCTGAAAGGGCCGTTCGGCTGTCTCAACCGGGCGCGTTACGGCATTGGCTGGGGGGTGATGGGGGCAGCGGAAGATTGCTGGCACCGCGCCCGCAACTACGGGCTTGAGCGCAAGCAGTTCAACCGGCCTTTGGCGGCAACTCAATTGTTCCAGAAAAAACTGGCAGACATGCAGACCGAAATTGCTCTTGGACTGCAGGCTGCTTTGCGTGTTGGCCGGTTGATGGATGAGGGCCGCAGCACGCCGGAAATGATCTCGCTGATCAAGCGCAACAATTGCGGCAAGGCGCTGGACATTGCCCGTCAGGCGCGGGACATGCATGGCGGCAACGGAATTTCGGGCGAGTATCATGTCATGCGACACGCCCAGAATCTGGAAACCGTCAACACTTATGAAGGCACTCATGATGTGCATGCCCTGATTCTGGGACGCGCCCAGACAGGATTGCAGGCATTTTACTAGAGCCTGGCTTATACCCTCCCGAAAAAGGCTTCTGCATGTCTGAAAAACCGCTTTCCGGCCTGAAGGTCCTGGATCTGTCCCGCGTGCTGGCCGGACCGTTTGCTGGACAGTTGCTGGCCGATCTTGGTGCGATTGTCGTCAAGGTGGAAAGCCCGCAGGGCGATGATACGCGCGGCTGGGGACCGCCATTTATCGACCGGCAGGACGGTAGCCGGGATGCCGCCTATTTTCACAGCTGCAACCGCGGCAAACACTCACTGGTGGCGGATTTGCGTAACAGTGATGATCTTGCCAATGTTCATGCGCTTGCGGCCAAGGCCGATGTTGTCATTGAAAATTTTAAAGTTGGCGGGCTGAAGAAATTCGGTCTTGACCATGCGACGCTCTGCAACCGCCATCCGGCTCTGATTTACTGCTCGATTACCGGGTTCGGCCACAGCGGGCCTAAATCCCATCAGGCTGGTTATGACATCATGATTCAGGGCCTTTCGGGGATCATGTCGATTACCGGAGAAGCGTCCGGCCCGCCGCAGAAAATTGGTATGGCCTTT
Source organism: Pararhizobium sp. IMCC3301 (assembly GCF_030758315.1). NCBI lineage: Bacteria > Pseudomonadati > Pseudomonadota > Alphaproteobacteria > Hyphomicrobiales > Rhizobiaceae > Pararhizobium > Pararhizobium sp. IMCC3301. The sequence continues at coordinate 2,063,964 of NZ_CP132336.1, read as the reverse complement.
GCCGATATTTTCACCGGACTTTATTCTGTGATCGCCATCCAGGCTGGGCTGGCGGCGCGGGCGCGGTCCGGCAAGGGCGAGTTTATCGATATGGCGCTGTTCGATTGCATGACAGGTGTGCTGGCCAATCAGGCGATGAATTATCTGGCCTCTGGCATTGTCCCGGCGCGCATGGGCAACGCGCATCCGAATATCGTGCCGTATCAGGCGTTCGCGGTGGCCGATGGTTATGTCATTGTGGCCGTCGGCAATGACGGCCAGTTCAGACGTTTTTGCCGGGTTCTGGGACGGGACGAGCTTGCGCAGGATGCCCGGTTTGCGACCAATCCGGATCGTGTCCGCAACCGTGTCGAACTGATCGCGATGCTTGAAGCGGAATTGCAAAAATGTTCGCGCGATGACTTACTGGCAGCGCTTGAAACCGCGACAGTGCCGGCCGGCCCGATCCACGATGTCGGCGAGGCGCTGAATGATCCCCAGCTGTTGCATCGCGGAATGGTGGTGGAGCGACAGGGTATCCCCGGTGTTGCCAGTCCGATTCATCTGAGCGGTCAGGCGATGGCCGCTGATCTGGCGTCGCCGACCCTTGGCAATATCAGCTTCGAGGAGGCCGGCAAACTGTTCGCCGCGGTTTGAAAAACCCTCTCGACGGGTGGCGCCGGACTGCGCTAGAAGAAGCGCATGACACAAAATATTGATCTCCTTTGCCCGGTTCTGACCCGCGCTCCCGTCGTCCCGGTTCTCATTATTGAAGATGCGAACACGGCTGTTTCCCTTGCGCGTGCGCTTGTAGCCGGCGGTCTGACCGCGCTGGAAGTGACCCTGCGCACGCCAGCGGCACTGGATGCGATTCGCGCCATCGCCGATGAAGTCGAAGGCGCTGATATCGGCGCGGGCACGGTTCTGACGCCAAAGCAGCTGGAGGCTTGCGTCAAAGCCGGCGCCAGATTTCTGGTCAGCCCGGGTTGCGCGCCCAATTTGCTGGATGCTGCCAAAGACAGTCCTGCGCCGCTGCTGCCAGGGGTGGCAACCGCCAGCGAAGCGATGCAGATCATGGAACGCGGCTATACTTATATGAAATTTTTTCCCGCTGAGCAGGCGGGCGGGGCGCCCTATCTGAAAGCCCTGTCCTCACCATTGGCGGATCTGCGGTTTTGCCCGACCGGTGGTGTGTCGCTGAAGAATGCCAGCGATTATCTGGCCCTGCCGAATGTGATTTGTGTCGGTGGATCATGGGTTGCGCCGAAACAGTCCGTTATCGACGGTGACTGGCAGACGATTGAGAATCTGGCGCGGGAAGCAGCCAAGCTCGGACAGTAAGCGGTGCGGGGCAAAACAAATGGTCAAGACCTGGCAAACAGTGCTGCAGGCTGGTTTAAATGCCTTGCTGCCAGCAATGATTGCCGTCTTCGCAGCCGATGCCAGCGCGGCAATTGAGCCCCCGGTCCCGTTTACGGTTTTTGCCGCCTCCAGCCTGACCAATGTCCTGGAGGAGATTATTTCCGATTATCACAATGAGTATCACCCGGGCCTTGTCACCCTGTCTGTTGCAGGAACCGGCACTCTGGCGCGGCAAATCGAGGCCGGTGCCCCGGCGGACGTCTTTGTATCGGCGGACCGGGAATGGATTGATTATCTGATCAGCAAACAGCTGATCGAAAAGAGTGCAGCCACACTCGTTGCCAGTAACCGGCTGGTGCTGGTTACCAAGGCCGACAGGCAACTGACCGGAACGCTGGATGAGCGGCTTGTGCAACTGGCTCAAACCGGGCGTATCGCCATCGGCGATCCTGAGGGTGTGCCGGCGGGGCGCTATGCCAAAGCTGCGCTTCAATCGCTGCAGATATGGACGGATATGGAGCCAGCTCTTGTGCCGACCGATAATGTGCGGGTGGCACTGTCGCTTGTGCTTCGGGGGGAAGTTGAAGGCGCGATTGTCTATGCGACAGATGCCGCCCTCGTCCCGGAACTGGCTGTTCAGGCGGTGTTTCTGCCGGGCCTGCATCCGCCGATCAGTTACTGGGCGGTGGTGGTGGGAAATGCGCCCTGGAGCGCGTTTGATTTTGTCTCCAGCCTGCACAGTGCCCGGACTGCCGGTATCTGGACAGCGCACGGGTTTATCGCACCGTGACCGCTGCCGAACTCAGTGCCCTGCTTCTGTCTCTCAAAGTAGCCACGCTGGCGCTGGCCGTGATGCTGCCGATTGCGGTTTTTGTCGCCTATGTGTTGTCGCGCAAGCGATTCCGGGGACACGGACTGCTGAATGCGCTGGTGTTTCTGCCCCTTGTCATGCCCCCGGTTGTGACCGGTTATGTGCTGTTGCTGACTTTCGGCCGTAACGGTCCTGTCGGCCTGGTTCTGGAAAATCTATTCGGAGTTCGGCTGGCTTTCACCTGGATTGGCGCGGCAATCGCCGCCGGAGTCATGGCGTTTCCGCTGATGGTGCGGCCGCTGCGGCAGGCGTTTGATGCGGTTGATCCGGGTCTTGAAGTGGCTGCCATGACGCTGGGCGCAAAGCCGTTCCGGCGCTGGCTGACTGTGACGCTGCCATTGGCGGCCCCCGGCCTTGTGGCCGGTGCTGTGCTGGGATTTGCCAAGGCGCTGGGCGAATTTGGCGCAACGATTACGTTTGCCGCCAATATTCCCGGGGAAACCCGCACTCTGGCTCTGGCGATTTTTACAGAATTGCAACGGCCCGGCGGTGAGGCGGCAGCCTTTCGCCTGACACTGATTTCTCTGGTGATTGCGATTGCAGCCGTTGTGCTGTCGGAAATTTTCGTTGCGCGTATGGCACGCCGGGCGCGGCCTGTCGGGGAGGGCCGGCATGACTGACGCCGCCGCCCAGCCTGTTCTCGATGTTCAGATTCATGGTGTGATCGGAACATTCCAATTGCGGGCGAAATTTCGCTCGCAAGGTCTGGCCACCGCCGTATTCGGTCATTCGGGGGCGGGCAAGTCGTCGCTGATCCAGATGATGGCCGGACTGCAAACTCCGCAATCGGGACATATCCGTATCGGCGATACAATTGTGTTTGACAGCAATCAGAGGATCAATCTGCCGGTTGAGGAGCGCCGTGTCGGAATGGTGTTTCAGAACAGCCGCCTGTTTCCGCATCTGTCGGTTGAGCGCAATCTGAGCTATAGCCGGTGGGCGGGTGGACGCAAGCCGGGCGTTGAATTTTCCGATGTTGTCAAGCTGCTCTCGCTGGAGACTTTTCTCAACCGCAATCCGCTGACGCTGTCAGGTGGTGAACAGCAACGGGTTGCCATCGGCCGGGCGCTGCTCTCCGATCCGCGTATTCTGCTGCTTGACGAACCGCTGGCCTCACTCGACAATGCCAGAAAACAGGACATTCTGCCGTTCATCGAACGGGTGGCTCAGGAAAGCCGGATTCCGGTGTGTTATGTCAGTCACTCGATGGATGAAGTCACCCGCATTGCAGATGATCTGGTCGTGCTGTCCCGCGGCAAGACCATTGCCTTCGGGCCTTTGTCAGACATTCTGACCCGTCTGGATCTGGGTGGCGCGACCGGCCGTCATGAGGCTGGAGCCGTTGTGCCGGCGAAAGTGGCGCATCATGACGAAGCTCTGGGGCTGACGCGGCTGATGCTGCAGACCACTCCGCCATTGCAGTTCGAAATTGCCCTCAGCGAATTGCCGGTGGGCGCTGATTTGAGGTTGCGTATCCGGGCCAGGGACGTGTCGATTGCCCGCCAGCCGGTGACCGGGCTTTCGATCCGCAATCAGCTGCCGGCGCGGATCGAAACTGTCAGGACAGATGATAAGGGCTATGCCGAACTGGTGTTGCGGCTGGGGGAAGATGGCGCGGGTGCCGGGCTGCGCTCGCGCATCACTGCTGCATCAGCAAAGGATCTGGAATTAAGCCCCGGCAATCTGGTGTTTGCTTTGGTGAAATCCATCGCCATAGAACGCCGTCTGCTGCAGCCGATGGGCGATGTGTCGATTATTGCCGCCCCGAGACCGGATAACAGCCCCGATAACAATACAGATCATCAAGTCGACAGCGGAGCTGTTCTTGCACCTGAGAGCGCAGCAGAGCGCAAGCAGATGCTGCCGCCGGACCTTGCCACCGAGCCAGTTGATGTGGTTTTGCAGCGGTTCGTGCCGGTTACAGCACCGGACGGCGGGAATGCGGAGCTGGACAACGCATTGTCACAGGCCCTGGCACAGCTTCCACCGATTTCCACTGAGTTCACAACTGTGCCGGACGAGCCGGCCCAAATTGAAACCGAGGCTGAAACCGCCTCCCGGAGTGACCCGGATAGGCAAGCTGCGCCAGATCAGACGCCGGTGCTTTCGCCGGGGAGTGGAGCGGAGACCCCCGAACCGGAAGCAAAGCTGGACCCAGAACCAAACCCGTTCCTGATGAAATCTCCGACCATCAAACGAAGCTGACCGGTTCTGACAGGGCGGCGAACAATCAGCTAGAAACGGCGCTCGCCATGAACTGCGCCATGCGGTCGATTGCACGTTCAATATTCTCCGCTGAATTGGCATAGGACAGCCGAATGTAACCTTCGCCAAGAATACCGAAATCAGGACCGCCGATTACGGCGACACCTGCTTCCTCCAGCAATGCGCTTGCCAGTTTCTTGGCCGGCCAGCCGGTCTGTGTGATGTTGGGGAATGCATAGAACGCGCCTTTGGGGACAGCGCAGCTGACACCGGACAGCTGGTTCAGCCGGTCCACCACAATGCGGCGGCGCTGATCGAAGGCCGCCATCATTTCGGCAACGGCATCCTGCGGGCCGGTGAGGGCGGCAATTCCGGCATATTGCGATGGGGCATTGACGCAGGACCAGGCGTTTACGGCGAGCTTGCGCACCTTGTCATACAGCGCTTCCGGCCACACCGACCAGCCCATGCGCCAGCCTGTCATGGCATAGGTTTTTGACCAGCCATTGAGCACGATCAGCCGGTCTGCGATTTCGGGATAACTCATCAGGGACACATGCTGTTCGCCATCATAGATCATGCGGTCGTAGATTTCGTCTGACATGATGGCAATGTCGGGCCGGTCCGCCAGCCCGGCGACGAGGGCGTCAATCTCGGCTTTGGGCGTTACACCGCCGGTCGGATTGGCAGGTGAATTGATGATGATAAGCCGCGTGTCGGCGGTGATCAGCGACAGGGTTTCCTCGGCTGAAAAGGCAAAGTTGTTTTCTTCCCGAATCGGCACCGGGACCGGCTTTGCGCCAGTGAATTCGATCATCGAGCGGTAAATCGGAAAGCCGGGGTCGGGATACAGGATTTCTGCCCCGGGCTGGCCGAACATCAGGATAGCCGCATACATGGTGACCTTGCCGCCAGGCATGATCATGATCCGTTCGGGTGATATGTCCGCGCCGTAGCGGTGGTGAATGTCCGCGGCGACCGCTTCGCGCAGGGGCAGAATGCCGGTGGCCGGCGTGTAACCGTGATGACCATCCTTCAGCGCCCGGATGGCGGCTTCCACAATATGCGGCGGAGTGGCAAAATCCGGCTGACCGATGCCCAGATTGATAATGTCCTTGCCGCTGGCTGCCAAAGCTGTGGCGCGGGCCAGCACCGCAAAGGCATTTTCTTCGCCGATCCTGTCAAAGCCGGAATTTGTTGTCAGCGCGGTCATTGTTGAGGCGTCTCCCCTGTTGATTTTGGTGCGCATTTAGGCGCATGTATTGCCGGTAAGCAAATTCAAAAATAAAGTCGGCCTGCTGTCGGCTCGCTTGAGCGTCTGCCACAAAGCAGATGTCAATTCAAATACCGGTACGGGCGTGAATACAGACGGAGATTCCATGAGTTCTGGCAATGAAATGAAACCACCAAAACTGCGGTCGCAATTGTGGTTTGACAATCCCGATAATCCCGGCATGACGGCGCTTTATCTGGAACGCTATCTGAATTTCGGACTGACGCGCGAAGAATTGCAGTCAGGCAAGCCGATTATCGGAATTGCCCAGACCGGGTCTGATCTGTCGCCCTGCAACCGGCACCACCTCGAACTGGCGAAACGGGTGCGCTCCGGCATTGAAGCCTCCGGCGCGATTGCGTTTGAATTTCCGGTGCACCCGATTCAGGAAACCGGAAAGCGGCCAACGGCGACACTTGACCGCAACCTGGCTTATCTCGGTCTGGTGGAACTGCTTTTTGGCTATCCGCTGGACGGAGTGGTGCTGACGATTGGCTGCGACAAGACAACGCCTGCCTGCCTGATGGCCGCTGCCACAGTGAATATTCCGGCCATCGCCCTGTCAGTCGGTCCGATGCTGAATGGCTGGCACAAGGGTGAACGCACCGGGTCCGGCACCATTGTCTGGAAAGCCCGCGAACAGCTTGCGACCAAGGAAATCGATTATGAGGAATTCATGGAAATCGTGTCTTCCTCGGCGCCATCGGTTGGCTATTGCAACACGATGGGCACGGCGACAACGATGAATTCTCTGGCAGAGGTGCTGGGCATGCAATTGCCAGGCTCGGCTGCTATTCCCGCGCCCTACCGCGAACGCGGCCAAATGGCCTATCGCACCGGACAGCGGATTGTGGAAATGGTGGCCGAAGATCTGAAACCATCGGACATCATGACACGGGAAGCCTTTGAAAATGCCATCGTTGTCAACTCGGCCATTGGCGGCTCCACCAATGCGCCGATCCATCTGAACGCAATCGCCAGGCATCTGGGCGTTCCGCTTGAAAATGATGACTGGCAGAGCATTGGTCACGCTGTGCCGCTGCTGGTCAATCTGCAGCCGGCCGGAGCCTATCTGGGTGAAGATTATCACCGCGCCGGCGGCGTGCCTGCGGTGGTTGGCGAGTTGATGCGGGCCAATGCGCTGCCGCATCCGCAGGCGATCACGGCCAATGGCCGCAGTATCGGCGACAATTGCAAGTCGGCCATAATTGAAAATGAAGAGGTAATCTGGCGGTTCGACAAACCGATGGTCAGAGAAGCCGGGTTCATCAATCTGAAAGGCAATCTGTTCAATTCCGCGATCATGAAAACCAGCGTTATTTCAAAAGAATTCCGCGATCGCTATCTGTCCAACCCGGATGATCTGGAAGCCTTTGAAGGCCGCGCCTTTGTGTTTGAGGGGCCAGAGGATTATCATGACCGGATTGATGATCCAGCCAACAATATCGATGAGAACTGCGTGCTGTTCATTCGCGGCACCGGACCGATCGGCTATCCGGGCGGCGCCGAAGTGGTGAATATGCAGCCACCGGCCTATCTCATCAAAAAGGGCATTCATGCGCTGCCGTGTATCGGTGACGGGCGGCAGTCCGGAACGTCCGGTTCGCCGTCGATCCTGAATGCCTCACCGGAAGCTGCGGCAGGCGGTGGTCTGGCAATTGTCAGAACCGGCGACAGGGTGCGAGTGGATCTTAGAAAGGCTGAAGCCAATATTCTGATCAGCGAAGACGAGCTGGCCAAACGCTTTGCCGATCTGGAAGCGGCAGGGGGATTCAAATATCCTGAAAGCCAGACGCCGTGGCAGGAAATACAACGCGCCATTGTTGCGCAATTCGATGAAGGCATGGTGTTGAAGCCGGCTGTCAAATACCGCTCGGTGGCCAAACAGGTGCCGCGTGACAATCACTAAGGAGAAGAATATGGGCCGGCTTGCAGGCAAACGCGCGATCATTACGGCAGCAGCAAATGGGATTGGCAGGGCAACAGCCCTGGCATATGCCCGTGAGGGAGCGGAAATCATAGCGACCGACCTGAATGCAGCCGCTCTGGAAGGATTGACAGAAGAGGGCATTTCCCGGGCTGTGGCGCTGGATGTGCGTGACAGTGCTGCGGTCAAGGAGCTGGCCGCAGACATCGGCGCAGTGGATATTCTGTTCAATTGCGCCGGATTTGTGCATCACGGTTCGGTGCTGGAGTGTTCCGAAGACGACTGGGATTTCTCGTTTGATCTGAATGTCAAATCCATGCATCGGATGATTTCCGCCTTCCTGCCTTCGATGCTGGAACATGGCGGCGGTTCCATCATAAATATGTCTTCCGGCGCATCATCGCTGAAAGGCGCGCCGAACCGCTATGTTTACGGTGCGTCCAAGGCAGCGGTAATCGGGCTGACCAAAGCTGTTGCGATCGATTTCATCAAACAAGGCATCCGCTGTAATGCGATCTGTCCCGGCACCGTTCACTCGCCGTCCTGGGAGGCTCGTGTCGCGGCGCTGGGAGAGCAACTGGGGTCTTATGAAAAGGCGCTGGAACAATTCGTTGCGCGCCAGCCCATGGGCCGTGTGGCGAAGGCAGAGGAAATTGCCGCACTGGCGGTCTATCTGGGCGCGGATGAAAGCGGATTCACAACGGGCACAACCCATGTCATCGATGGCGGTTGGACATTGTGATCTGGGTAATCTGGCCATGTGAGCGAACCTGGAAAAGGCGATTATGATTTTCTCGAAAAGATGCCGAAAAACCTGCGTTGCAGCACTGGCTTTTGCAGTTGGTTCGCAGTTTCTGGCTTTGGCCGGTTTTGCCCAGGAACCCGCAGATCTGCGCGCGGAATGCCGCTCGCAGGCGCTGACCCGGTATGATCCGGGAGATGTCGGTCGACCACTGACATGGCGTGACAAAACCACGGAAACCTACGTGTTCCGCCTGCAGCCGAATGAGGCCGGGGATTTCGCAGGCCGCGCCACTTTCATTCCATCGAATGGCGAGGCCAGAGAATACGCGGCAAAATTCAACTGGCGAGCTGCCAGCCTGTTTCTGGATGAACCGGAAACCGGCTTTCCCCATCTGCTGATGCGGCTGGTCAATACCGGGGCTGGTCCGGTGTTTGATGCTCTGGCCATGAAACCGGCGCGCTCCGGCCCGCAGATCATCCGCTACAGCTGCTCATTCACCTGCAATGACCGGCCTTTGCGCAATCTGCTGGATACGTCCTGCCCGGTGACACGGCCCTGACATCAATTCACAAGACACGGTTCATGTCTTTGGAAATGGTGTTTCGGCAACCGGAGAAATGGGCTTGCCGGTCTCGAACCAATTGGTCAGATTGTCGACCAGCAACTGTCCCATGGCGTTTCGTGTGTATACCGAGCCGGAACCGACATGAGGCAGCAGCACTGCATTTGGCAGGGCGAGCAGAGCGTCCGGAACGTGAGGTTCTTTGGCAAATACATCCAGTCCGGCCGAACGGATCGTGCCGTTTTCAAGGGCGGCGATCAGGGCGGCTTCATCGACTGCGGAACCGCGACCGATATTGATGAAGGTGCCAGTAGGTCCGAGCGCTGAAAAAACCTCCGCATTGAAGGCCTTGTCGGTGGCGGCACCTCCCGGCAGCACGCTGATCAGAATGTCGACATGTTCGGCAAGGCCCTTCAGCGTGTCGTGATACTCATAGGCAATGTTCTGATTTGTCCGGCCGTAATAGGCAATGCTGAGGCCGAAGCTCTCGGCCCGCTCTGCAATTGCCTTGCCGATGCGTCCCAGACCGGCAATGCCGAGGCGCTTTTCCCGTAATGTATTCTGAGTCAGCGGATATTCGCCAGACTTCCACTTTCCGGCGCGCAGAAATTGTTCTGCCTGCGGCAGTTCACGAACCGCATTGATCATCAGGCCGATAGCGGTGTCGGCCACTTCATCGGAAAGCACATCCGGCGTGTTGGTGACGATGATACCTCTGGTACCGGCGGATTTCGCATCGACATTGTCATAGCCGACGCCGAAATTGGATACGATTTCCAGATTTGGCAACTTGTCCATCAGCGCAACATCGACATATTTATGGGCGCCGGTGGCGATAGCCCTGATGTCAGGAGCGATCCGGGCAAGCATCTCATCGGGGTCCGATGCTTCATACAATTTGTGAGCGCGGAATCTGGCTTCCAGCTGGTCCAGCACATATTCGCGCATTTGCGTCATTACCAGAAGATCTACATCAAGTTTTGTCATACGGCCTCTCGGTTCGCTTGTCATGCTGCCATGCTGTCACGGACAAGTCCTATTGCCCCAGCCATCCTGTGTCCAGTCGTATGGACTGTTCAAGCGAACCGCAAGCATGACAGCATGCCGGCTTTAGTGGCTTTTGCGCAGCGGCGTTGTGGCTGATCCGGTCATGACTATGGCGGCAATCAGGGCGGCGACAAGAATGCCAACCGTGCCGAGTGCGACAGCATGTCCGGCCAGAGTGTGGACGTGGGTTGCCGGTGCCGGCACCAGCCCGCCAAGGCTCAGCTCTGGATGGGCGCTGGCCATGGTGGCAAACAGAGGCAGCATGGCGGCTGAGAGAATTGCTGTTTTCAGTTTCATAGGTCTTTGTCCCTTGAAGTGGTCGACAACAGCGCCCGTGAATTCGGTTGCGCCGGTTCAATGAATCAATTTGGCAGAGGTGAGATTACCAGATGATTCAATGTAACCATGACAGGATTTAAAGCCTCGAGCGCATCAGTCAAGCAGGATATCGGCAGTCCAGGCCATCGATTTGAGACCGGTCAGATGTCGTCGACGATATCATCTTCCAGATCGTCTTCCAGATCCTCGGGTTCTGCGGCCTGGTCCGTGCGAAGATTGCTTTCAATCTGTTTCAGTAATTTGTTCAACCGCTTGCGGTCCTTGTCGTCAATATTCTTGAGCGACGCCCTGTCCAGAGCCTTCCATGCCCTGTCAACATCGCTGAGAAGGGCGACGCCGGAAGCGGACAGATAGACATGGGACTGCCTGCCGTCGGTGGCAGAGGGGCGGCGTTCCACATGGCCCTGCGACGTCAGACGGTTGATCATCTTGGTCACAGTGGGCGGGCGCACACCAAGTTCGGTGGCCAGTTTGCCCATGGTCTGGCCGTCTTCCCGGTTGAGCGCCTTGAGAACGGCTTCCTGACCGGGGTGAAGTCCCAGCTTGGCCAGTTTTTTCGCCGAAAAACTGCGCTGTGCACGCGCTGCTTTGGTAATCCGCAATGTGATGGATTTCTTGTGGTTGAATGCCATGAAGTCGCCCGCCGTAAAAGCCTGTTCAGCACAATCCGATCTGAGTCATACACCCGGATTGTTACCCGCCTTAGCTCTTTCCATAGAGTATATGCATGACAGTCCCGTGACACTGCAAATTGCTGAATGAAAACGGCTCTGCCGGTACTTTGCGAATTGCCTTCCGCTCGCCGGATTATCTGGCCGATCGATTGCCAGGTCAGTCGCGGGCGAATTTGCAGATCTTGCGCTCAATTCTGGACAGATAGGATTTCAGAGCGGATTCGCTGACTGTATCCATTTTGTAGTGGGCCAGATAAAGCGTCTTGCAGCCAGGTGCACACAGGGCCCGGATTCCCCGTAAAATAGTTTTCTTACCCGGCTCACCAACCAGTTTGGAAACGCTCCACGGTGCGCCGCAAGTGGTCACAGCAGCCAGACGGCGAATATGCTGCATGTTGGGGCGAATGGGTGATGTGGCGGTGGGCATGACAAAGGTCACATGAGGCACCCAGACCCGGTCAAGCCAGCCTTTCAGCATGGCCGGTAATCCATACCACCAGGTTGGATAGACAAACACCAGCGTATCGCACCAGCGGATTGCGGCGATGTGATCCCTGACGGGCTGCTCATTGGCACCGGCATCGTGGTAACGGCGGCGCTCCGGCGCGCTCATCACCGGGTCAAATTCTTCATCATACAGATCGATCAGCCGCACTTCATGGCCGCTTGCCGCCAGGGCTGCCATGATTGTCTGTTTCATGGCCGCCGAGAAACTGTCGGGGCAGGGATGACAGTAGACCACCAGTGATTTCATATTGCATGCCGGAAGAAATTGCGTTGCATTCCGGGGCACAGGCCCTTGGGCATCTTATGCGCCAGGATGCGGTTCCATGCAATTACCGGAGCGTATCAGGTTGCTTTGGAAAATACCGACTTGTAGCGCTCGCGGAGAATATTCTTCTGGACTTTGCCCATCGTGTTGCGCGGCAGCTCTGCCTCGGTGAACAGATGTTTGGGCTGTTTGAACCGGGCAATCTTGCCGCTGATTGCGGCCATGAGGGCAGCTGTGTCCGGCACGGCTTCGCTGTGCGCAACAATGACGCCGACCACCGCTTCGCCAAAATCTGGGTGAGGAACGCCGAAAACGGCGGATTCCTTTACACCGATTTGTTCATCGAGCAGCAATTCCACCTCTTTTGGATAAATATTGTAGCCGCCGGAAATAATCAGGTCCCTGGCGCGTCCGACGATCCGCAGGTAACCGGCTTCGTCAATCACCGCCAGATCGCCGGTGATGAAATAGCCATCGTCGCGGAATTCCGCCCGGGTTTTCTCCGGCATTTGCCAGTAGCCCTGAAACACATTCGGGCCTTTCAATTCAACCACCCCGATTTCGCCGTCGGGCAGGGGTGTGCCGCTTTCAGGATCGGCAATGCGCAGGTCAATTCCCGGCAGGGCAAAACCGACAGTTCCAGCGCGACGCTCGCCATGCAGGGGATTTGACGTGATCATATTGGTTTCCGTCATGCCATAACGCTCCAGAATGCGGTGGCCTGTACGCTCTTCAAATTCTTTGTGGGTGTCTGCCAGCAACGGTGCGGACCCCGAAATAAACACCCGCATATGCGCAGCCAGAGCTGTGTTGAAACGGGGATCACCCAGCAACCTTGTATAAAAAGTCGGCACGCCCATCATCGCTGTGCATTGCGGCAGAGCGGCAATGACATCATCCGTGTCGAACGATGGCAGAAAGACCATGCTGCTGCCGGCAAGCAGAGCGACATTGGTGGCAACGAACAGGCCGTGGGTGTGAAAAATCGGCAGCGCATGCAGCAGCCGGTCCCGATCGGTGAACTCCCAGATGTCTTTGAGAACCTGTGCGTTTGACAGCAGATTATCGTGGCTCAGCATCGCGCCTTTCGAACGGCCTGTGGTGCCTGAGGTGTAGAGGAAAGCGGCAAGATCTGTGCCGGCACGCGGGACGGTGGCAAAAGTTTCCGGGGCGCTTGATGCCGCATCGGCAAACGAACCGGTGCCATCTGCATCAAGGGTCATCAGACTGGCACCCGACACGGCAGCAATCGGTCGCACATCATCATAGGATGCGTCATCACACAGAATTAGTTGTGGCGTGGCGTCTTCAACAAAATAGGCAAGATCCGTCGGCGTGTAAGCAATATTCAGGGGCAGATAGACCGCGCCGCATTGAACGCAGGCGGCATACAGCGCCAGAGCCTCGGTTGATTTGGCGATCTGGAGAGCGACGCGGTCGCCAGGGCGCACACCCTGTGCGACCAGTGTGTGGGCAAAGCGCGCTGCCAGTTTCAGGAAGGCGTCATGCGTTACAATATCTCCGCTCCGGTTTATGAGAAACGGAGAGTGCCGGTCCTGATGTGGTGCAAAAAGACCATCATAGAGCGCATTACCCATTGGCCGGTCTCTGTTTGCTGGCGTCGTCTTCATCCAAGGATGCCGGTTCGGATTGAGCGATCAGCTTTTCTGCTTTCTGGGCCAGACCCGACACGGACGAACTCAGCGCAACGGTTCCGTTTTCTGCAAACGCCTGATGATTGGCTTCGACGCGGCTGAGCCGGTAGAGATAATTCACCATCACACCCAGACTTTGCTGCTTGCCTTTGGTGGATTGATCGGCAGCCGTCAGAATGGCATGCAGCTGAGCGCCGTTGCCAAGGTGGAACCGCGCCACCGGATCGACCGGTGCGGCATCGTCTCTTTTGACTTTAGCGAGATAATAGGCCGCAAGTTGTTCAGCCAGTTCCTGATCAGGTTCCGGGCCAAATAACTGCCGTCCGGGATGATCCGGATTGTCAATTGCCGCTTGCTTCAGCCATTTTGCGAAACCGGGAACAGGCGACAGGGTGACGAAGGTCTTCAGATTGGGAAGCGCGACGGACAGATCATCCACCACCTGTTTGATGAGCGAGTTGCCGAAGGAAATGCCGCGCAGGCCAGCCTGGCAATTTGAGATCGAATAAAACACCGCGGTATTGGCATCGTCGCTGGACTGGGAAGGGCGCGTTTTTGACAGGACCGACTGGATAGATTCCGGGATGCCCCTGGTCAAAGCGACTTCCACGAATACCAAGGGTTCATCGGGCATGGAGGGATGAAAAAAGGCAAAGCAGCGGCGGTCCTCCGGCTCCAGCCGGCCGCGCAGATCGGACCAGTCATTGATGGCGTGCACGGCTTCATATTCGATGATCTTTTCCAGAATATTGGCCGGCGTCTCCCACGAAATCTGCCTCAGAACCAGAAATCCGCGGTTGAACCAGGATGACAGAAGATGCTCAAAATCAAGATCAGACCGGCGCAGAACCGGTTTGTCACGCAGCATTGCCAGCAGGTCCCGCCGCATGCTGACAATGCGGCCGGTCGCATCCGAGACCTGGTTGAGCCGCCGCAGCAATATTTGGCGTTTGGGTTCCGACGCCCGCAACAAAGTTTGAAGATTGGCCGGGCTCTGATCCTCACCATAGGCTTGGGCGGCGGCTTGGATTGTCGCTACATCGACATCCAGATTGTCATTGAGATAGGTGAAGAATGCAGCTTTCTGATCAGTATCCAGACGCTCATAGCGGGCCAGTAAAGCTGTGCCGATCTTGCGGGCTGAGACTTCGCCGCGGTTAGAGAGCAGAGCAGCGCAAAGCTCATCAATCGGACGATTGTCATTTATCGAGCGCAACACCTTGCTGCGTTCGAACACGGAGCCGAGAAGATCCTGGAAAAAACCGGAACGGGGCATTAATTATCCTTTCGTGGATCGATGGCTTTGCCTCCCGGCAGAGCAGACACTGGTTTGGCTGCTTTGATATCTGTCGGTTTGGAGTGATAGGTAAGCCTGGCGGCAGGATATCGCGTATGCATGCGAAGTCAATATTTTTGTATACAACAATAATCTTGTTGCATAATTAGGAAACTGCTAAGCTTGCCGAATGTCAGTACGCGCAGCAGACCATGTCCGGGAAGAACTGGAGCAGGCTATTCTCACCGGTGCCTATGATGATGGCGCGCGGCTTGATGAAAACAGCCTCTCCACCCGGTTCGCAGTGTCGCGCACGCCAATCCGCGAAGCGCTTCAGATGCTGGCAGCTTCCGGCCTGGTGGAACTCATTGCGCGCCGCGGCGCGTTTGTCCGGCATCCCGGCTTTGTCGAACTTCTGGAAATGTTCGAAGTGATGGCGGAGCTTGAAGCGCTGTGCGGCCGTCTGGCGGCACGGCGTCTGACCGATGCAGCGCTGGACAGTCTGAAAGAGGCCGAGCGAACCTGCACCGACGCTCTTAAAACCGGCGATACAGATGCCTATTACAGGGCCAATGAGTCCTTTCATCATTTGCTCTATGAGGCCAGCGGAAACAGTTTTCTCATCAGTGAAGCCAAACGGCTGCACCGGCGGTTGCAACCGTTCCGCAGGCTGCAATTACGGGTTCGGGGACGGATGCGCCAGTCGATGGACGAACACCGCAACATCCTGTCGGCTCTGGAGGCTGGCGATGCGGAAACTGCCGGCCGCGTGCTGCGCGAACATGTCGCCATTCAGGGTGAAAAATTCCACGATCTGATGGCGAGCTACCAGACGCAGCCGGCAAGCCGCGCCGGGTAGCCGGATTCAAAGACTTTCACTGCGATCTAAATCGTCGGAATGATGAAATCAGGGACAATGCCGCTCTGTCGGATATAAGCTCCGGCATCCTCGCCAGCAAACAGGCCGTGATCGGTGACCAGGACCGTTTTCCAGCCAAACGCTGCCGCGCCCAATATGTCGGTATGTAAAGTGTCGCCCATCATGGCAATCCGTGAAGGGTCGATCCGCTCGGGCAGGCGTTCCATGACAATTTCAAAAACCGAGCGAAACGGTTTGCCGTGAAATTCCGGGTTGATGCCCAACTCATCGGCAAGCGTGTGGGAAAAGAATCCGGGCTCCAGAGAAAAGAAACCGGATTGCGGTGCCACAACATCCGGGTTGGCGACAATCAGCGGCCGTGCCTTCTTCGTCAAAGCCTGGCGCAGATATTTGAATTTATCCAGGGTGTAGCCGACGGCGCTGAGAAACAGGAACCCGTCGACAGCATCATAGACGTCCGGGTCTTCACCCAGCTTGCAGAAGCGCACCGGCAATTCGTCCTCTGCCACGGGAAATTCTGAAACCACACCCCAATTGGTAACTTCGGTATGGGCGAGCAGCGCGCGTTCCGCAGCCAGCCGGCTGGGCACAATTTCTTCAAGCTGAAACGGCATCTGCATGCGCTGGAATTTCTGCTGTGTCTTCGGCGCTGTCAGACTGGCCCCGTTGGTCAGGACAAAGGTCTTTTTGCCGGCTTCCTGCAGTGCTTCTATCCGTGCCGCTGCACCTGGCACGGCGTCAGCTCCCTTGTTGAGAACGCCGTAAGCATCAAACACGAAGACATCGAAATTGTCCGCCAACCCATCCAGATTGTCGGCAAATCCCGATCTGTCCGGGAAGCTGGCCTGCGGCAGACGATGCCGCACGCTCTGGTAAAAGCTGAAGGCCTGAGCAGTTGTAAGATCCGGGAACGCATCTTCGCGGGTGGATATAATCTGGGTCATGGCAAGCTGCTTTACAGGAGGGGCAGCAGTTTTCATAGGGCGGCAGAATTGAAAATTCAATTCATTCCAGTGCTCCGCTGCAGATATGACAGCTTATTGCCAAGACCTGCGGTATGCCGCATACATTTCCGGTACAGGCCTGCAGCGGAAATTTAAGACCGCATTTTCAATTCTTCTAGCGAAATGATTGGTCTGGACGGGTGTTTGCTGACACCAGGGAGTTTTGACCGTGGCACTTTGGATCCGAAATCCTCTGGCAATTCTGGCGGACCAGGCTGCGGCCGGAATCGTCGTTGATGGCGGCAGGATAACGGAGCTGGTGCCCGTCGGAGGCACGCCCGCCGATCCGGATGCGACAGTGTTCGACGCCTCCCGGCATGTGGTCATTCCCGGTCTGATCAACACGCATCATCATTTCTTCCAGACACTGACCCGCGCGCATCCTGCGGCGATCAACAAGGAATTGTTTCCCTGGCTGCAGGCGCTCTATCCGATATGGGCGCAAAACGTGAAGCCTGATGCCTTCCGTCTGGCAACGCGGCTGGCGCTGACCGAGTTGATGATGTCCGGTTGCAGCTGCGCGTCAGATCATCAGTACCTCTATCCGGGCGGGCTTGAAGACGCCATGGATATCCAGGTGGAAGAGGCGGAAAAGCTGGGT
Organism: Pararhizobium sp. IMCC3301; assembly: GCF_030758315.1. NCBI lineage: Bacteria > Pseudomonadati > Pseudomonadota > Alphaproteobacteria > Hyphomicrobiales > Rhizobiaceae > Pararhizobium > Pararhizobium sp. IMCC3301. The sequence goes on along the minus strand of NZ_CP132336.1, from coordinate 2,046,792 downwards.
ATCCGGATGACGCTGACACGCGGCTCGATGAATCTGAGTGTCAAGGATGGCGGTCTGCCGCCCGACAGTGTGGTGCAGGATGAAGATACCATCCTGAGTGATTGCGAGCGGGTCATCAATCGCTATCACGACACATCGCACGGGTCGCAGTTTCGCGTTGCCCTGGCACCCTGCGCGCCGTTCACCGTGTCGCGTCGGCTGATGACGGAAAGCGCTGCGCTGGCGGAACGGCATGATTGCCGGCTTCATACGCATCTGGCGGAAACACTGGATGAAGACGCCTATTGCGTGGCCAATTACGGCATGCGTCCGGTTGACTATCTGGAAGATGTCGGCTGGCTCAATCATCGCGTCTGGCTGGCTCACGGAATTCATTTCAATGATGAGGAAGTGCAGCGTCTGGGCAGGCACCGCGTTGGCGTGTGTCACTGCCCGACTTCAAATATGACGCTTGCTTCCGGGCAGTGCCGGACAAAGGAGTTAGAAGCCGCCGGATCGCCTGTGGGTCTCGGTGTCGACGGCTCGGCATCGAATGATAATTCCAATTTGATGGAAAGCCTGCGCCACGCGCTGATGATTAACCGCCTGACTTATGATGCGGCGTCGGTGACGCATCAGGATTGTTATCGCTGGGCAACAGAAGGTTCGGCCAGATGTCTCGGCCGTGAGGATATCGGCAAGATCGCTGTCGGCATGCAGGCCGATCTGGCGTTTTACAGCTTGGACGAATTGCGATTTTCCGGAGCGGGCGACCCGCTGGCCGGGCTGGTGCTGTGCGGTGCTCATACAGCCGAGCGTGTTATGATCGGTGGCTGCTGGACTGTCGAGGATGGCCTCCCCGTAGCGATAGACATTGACCGTTTGCGCCATGAGCACGGGGCTGCTGCCCGGGCCTTTCTGGAAACAATCTGAACCGTGCTCCACCTCCCTGTGTAGCAGAAGCTGGATGTATGCAGACTACATACATACTCATTTAATATTTGAATCGTTGTATTCCTGACCCCCACTATTTATAAATTCAACACCGCAGGATTTTAAGAATAGTTGGGGGCTTTCACGTGTTGCTTACAAAAATTGAGACGAGAGCTGACAGCCTTGGGGAATTGATAGAGGCATTTCGAAACTACCGGGTTTCGTTGCAAAACATGCTGAACTCAGACACTACCGAAAACAAAATGGGAGAGGCCGACAGGGCTGTCGGAAAGCTGTTCGACAAGATTGTCGGCTTTCAGGCGAAGAATGAGGATGACAGATCGGCGATGATCAAATTCTCGCTCAACATGATTGAGGAATTGTCTGAGGATGACAGCATGATCAATGTTCACACCGGCCTGATCAGGCAGTATATCTAGGAGACAGGACCGGTCGTGCGTTGCAGCCGCGATCGGTCAAACCACACAGTTGCTAGTTCACGACCGCAATTTTACAGGGACGTTTGCGTTTGAACGGTTCGGGGGGGAGTTCATAAAACTGCGGATGCGCGAGGTTGACAGGACATTTCTCCTGCGGGCAGATCTCCAGATCGCATAATCGGCAGACATAATGCTGATCATCGCCGCCGATGACAACCGCCGGCATCATTTTTCCGATCAGTTTGAGCATGATATGCTGTTCATCAGGGTCGAGCCGGCCGACAGCTTTTTTCAGGACGCTGCCGCGGGCTTCGAGAATTCTGGTGAAACAGATCTCACCTTCCTCTGTCAGAACCACGCTGACTTCACGACGGTCATGGGCCGTGCCACGGACGCGTTGCAGAAAACCCTTTTTTTCCAGTCCGGAAACGAGGCGCACCACCGAAGAATGCTCCAGCGCGAGCATCCGCCGCAGTGTTTCGATAGAACAATTGGGTTCCGATCCGACCTGAACAATTGAATAGCAGGCGGAACTGCTGAGTTTGACAGCGGCCTGGACAGCAGCATCCATCTTGTCGCAGAGCGCACGGGAGAAGACGCCGAAAACATTTTCGACGAATTTATCGGATGAATCCGAAATTACCCTTTTTTGCGCGACCTGCATTATACCCTGCTAGCGGTTGCTCTCGACGGCCCGGATTTTGCGGCCTGTGGGAGTTCAAGTAAAGAGCAGGTGTAGCAGAAATGCATGCGAAGGTAGTGAGTAACCGGTAAAACCATCTAATATGGTTATTAAATTGGTTCCCCGTCACGGGCCAGTCCACTGGCCACAAAGGCCATATCACCCTTGAAATAACGCAGCCAGCGGTCGGTTATTCTGGTGCCATAGCCTATCGGCAGTTCATGGCGGTGGATTTCTTTCTTCTGCTCGGCAAAGGCCGGATCCTTGTGAAAGGCAATCCAGTATTTCTCGTCATCCGTCACATGAACGGGACATATAGCCGTGTCGGTCAGGGCTTCATAATTACGGATGGTTGTGGTCGCCACCCTTTGCCAGCGGGCGACGCATTGGGCAAACAATTTTGCAACCCGGGCAAGATCAGTCTCCTGATAAACCGGTTTGCCCCAGGCGCTGATGGCGCTGTCAGCGACAAATTTCGAGAAGGCGTATACATCCGATGACATATTGACACTCGGATAGGGTGAAAACATCAACGGATCATACAACATGTCTGCCTTGACCCCGGACTGGGGGCAGAAGGCGATGCTTTCGAAATCATCATAAAGCGTACGCTGATTGGTTACCGGACAGCGCAACTCGATGGAATTCGTCAGGGCCGCGCCATGGGCCAGATCGTCTGCTGAGACATTGGTGATGCCCTGCATCTGATTGGCCAGAAAATGAAATACATCGGCCGTCTGGGAGCGGCCATCATAGAAACGCTCATCGTTGAACACATAAAGACAGGCGACTGCGCTGCCCTGTTCCAATTGCGTCCTGAAGTCGGCGAAGATGCCGGGAACGCTCGCTCGTGTCGCAGCGCGGACCATATAGCGGCCACGGTTCAATTCACGCCGGCCGGCGACACATGGCAATTGCCGCGTCATCCAGGCTTTGGTTTCTTCGACGATCTGAGCGTCAGTTTTGCGGCCATTGAGCGGCGCTTTGCGCCCATTGACTGGCGTTCTGCGATCGTGGGGGCAGGTTTTGGGCCGGTCCGGAACCGGTGAGTAGGCCACATCTGCTGCGGTACTCAACTCTACTAACGGCAGCGACATGGTTGTCCCTTTATACACACTTTTACATACAATTTACTGAACTGTTGCGCGGTGGTCGCACAATGTAACAATCTTCGGTTGTGCTAGTTTCAACGAAATTAATATAAAGTTGACTCAATTTGTACATAAATCCTGCGAAAAGCCAAGCTTTTACAACATCTGAACCGTTGATTTTCCGGAGAAATGCCGGTTTCCGGCTGTTTTGCGCACAAAATTAGTAGCTACAGGGACGGTGATGAGCGTAAACCTGCTGGAAAAGTGGCCCGAACCCGCAAATCGCCATACGGGATTTTCGAGTTTTCGCGCTCTAGTTGAGATCACAAAAGCCATATGATGCAAGCCAGAGGAACAAAGCCGCAAACCATCGCCCTGTTCTCCGGTTCGCTGCTGTTTCAGATCATTCAGGTCGGAACCTATCCAATCCTGATCTCGCAATTCCTGTCGCGAAGCTCTGTCAGCAATTTTGCAATCGGACTTTTCGTCTCAGTTGCCTGGATCGTGGTTTTTGCCGCTGGCCCCTTTGTGCCGCGCCTGCTTGCCAGCGTCGGCACAGGACGGGCAAACACCATTGCCTTCGGTTTTACCCTGATCAGTCTGGTGCTTCTGGTTCTGTCGTCAACACCGGTGGTGATACTGGTGTCCTCGGTTGCCATGGGGCTAGGTCTGATCATCCGCTGGATCGTTTGTGATACTCTGGTGGTGCATGTCAGTGAACCCGGCATACGCGGCCGCATGATCGGACTGCACGAAGCGCTGATGGGACTGGGAATTGGCCTCGGACCGCTGCTGTTTGTGGGCTCGCAACTGGAAACCGTTACCTGGATCTGCATCGGGATTGCGATTACCGGTCAACTGGCATTTCTGAATACAGCTTCCGGTCTTGTCAGGGAGGCGGCGGGAACTGACGCACAGCCACAAGCGCAGCAGCGTTTTCTGATCCAGGTCATTCTGACAGCGCTGGTGGCCGCTTTCTTTGCCGGTTTCATCGAAAATTCAGCGATTGCACTGCTGCCGCTTTACTTCGAAAACGTGCAGTTTTCATTGAACACAAGTGCAGTTCTGGTCAGTTCGTTCGGGTTTGGCGGCACGTTGCTGCAACCGGGTCTGGGCTATATCGCAGACCGCTGGAGCTATTATCTGGCTCAGATGATCTGTATCGCATCGATTGTCCTGAGTTGCGTGGCTATTTTCCTGTTTACGGACATGATGCTGGTCTCGCTGATTGGTCTTTTCTTTCTTGGCGGCGCTGCCGGCGGGCTCAACACATTGGCGGTGATCGAAGCGGGGCGCAGTCAAAGTGCGCGACAAATTCCGGCGGCCATGACGGCCATCGCGATGTTGTACACGCTGGGCGGCATAGCCGGCCCGGTTGCATCGGGGGCAACGCTCGATCTGTTCCAAAATCAGGGCATGATGCTGCTGTTCATAGCGTCAGGTGTGGTGCTTGCCGTGTTTCTGTTTTTATACCGCTACCGGATTTTCCTGCGCAGGGGCCGCGGCAGCCGGTAAATTTGCAGCCGGGGAGGCAGTGCAGATGAGCTTGTGCAAATAGCAAAGGGCTTCAAAAAATTCCCTGTATGAGGATCATCACTGCGCCCATTACCAGAATGAAGCCGCCATCTACCATGACTGCAAAACCTGATTTGCGGACGAACAGGCCGCCGGAGACAACGAACCCAGCCAGCGTCAGCAAAATCAGGATGATTGTCAAAAGAGCGTTTTGCGCCGCAGTTACGCCGACCAGCAATGCCAGGAAGAAGGTCGCAACAAGTTGCACAGCCATGGCAGCCACCGGCATAGAGGACGCGTCACCAAGTTGCACTCGCGATCCTTCCGCCCATTTTTTGCCGAACAGAAATGGGGAATACCAAAACCAGCCGAGCGCAAACCCGGCGATGGTTCCAACCAACACCGCAAGCCAGTTTATATTATCGGTCAATTCATTCATCATCGTCCCCTCAAGCCTTCACTGCGCTGGAATAGCAGATTTCAGCGATTTTCAAAAAAGGCGCGGAGCGGCGTCCAGTAGCGCGTCTCCCAACCCTTTGCCAGATGCGCGGTCATGTCTTCAGGACATCCGGTCTGATCAAGCACAATCCGGGTGCCGTTATTCTCGGCCGACAGCATGATGCGCAACAATGTGTAGCTGCCCTCTTCCCACGGGGCCACACGCCAGGCCTGAACGATCTTGCGGCCCGGTTCCAGTTCAATGTTTCGCGCCAGAATCTGGCCGTCATGCATGCTGGCCTCACCGCCAACCTGCGGGCTGATATGTGACTGGCCGCCGGTCAAGGCAGAATGCTGTTTTTCATCCATGAAGGCGGCATAGATTGCGGCAGGTTCTGCGGCGATGAACACCTCCTGGTGTATATGGCTGGTCATGCTGCACTCCTGACTGTTGATCCTGGTTCCGTGATCGGATATGGTTATATTCAACCAAATGGTTGAGGATATTGCAAGATGAAAATGAAGGCATCGGTTCCCTCTGTGAATGGGGATGATCATCTGAACCGGGTCTTTCACGCCCTGTCAGATCCGACGCGCCGCGCGATTGTGCAGCGCCTGTCACAGTCCAGCGGCACAGTGACGGCGCTTGCCGAACCGTTCGAAATGTCGCTGAATGCAGTGTCGAAACACCTGAAAACCCTGGAAAATGCCCAACTCATCACTCGGGAAAATATCGGTCGGACCAGCGTCTGTTCACTGAATTCAGAGGCTCTGCAAAATGCCTCCGAATGGATACTGCAATACACCGATTTCTGGAATGAAGTTCTGGATTCACTGGAAACTCATCTCGACATTGAGGCCGAAGCCGATGCGATGAATGCCGAAAATACCCAGGACAGGACATCATGACCATGAGCCGGAAGCCTTCCTCGCCATCCCTGTCGCTGTTGGTGCGCAGGCTGGTCAGTGGCGATGCGGAGCGGGCATTCAAGGCCTGGACGTCTGCAGCTCAGATTCTGCAATGGTGGGGCCCGTCCCATGTTACTTGTCCGCAATGCGACATCGACCTGCGTGTCGGCGGGCGCTACAGGATCGCCAATCTCCTGCCGGACGGTTCAATTATCTGGATTATCGGACAGTTCCTGCGGATCGACCGGCCCCGCCTTGTGGAATATTCCTGGCAGGCTGGCCCTGATCCTGAATTTGATCCCGATGCGGCCGAGCGCGTGACGGTGCGGTTCGTAGCAAAAGGCGCAAAAACCGAAATCATTGTCGAGCACAGCCATATTTCCGATCGCCAGACGCAGAGCAATCACAATATCGGCTGGCTGGGATGTCTCGACGGGCTGGAATTGTTTCTGGCTGACACGCGCGGTAAGCAATGAAATGAGAGCATTCCAGCGGCCAGCAAAAAACCGCCGCCCTGTTGAAAGAGCGGCGGTTCAAAAATATCAGAACAGGCCTCGAAAGGCCGGAGTCTGATTATGCAGCTTCGATGGTGCTGACGGCAGTTTTGCCGTTGCGCGCATCGATATCTGTTTCAAAACGTACTTTCTGACCTTCGGTCAGACCGGACATGCCGGAACGCTCTACAGCGGTGACATGTACGAATACGTCTTTGGAACCATCTTCTGGCTCGATGAAGCCGAAGCCCTTTTGGTCATTGAAGAATTTTACGGTGCCTGTGATCATAGTTTTGTCCTTTTCACTAACAGTTAGCACGTGGAGTTTGGATTAAAACACTCAACCCATTGTCCGGTTTGTCGAATTTGAAGAAAGTCTGAAACGTGCGCTTCCGTCAGTGGCGGAGCGGGTAACCCAGTTGATCGGCAAATTTCGATGCAGGTGAAATAGGCGGCAAATGTGGAAATAGCAAGGCACAATTGCAAAAGCAGGTGATTCGAAGCACTCTGGTTTATAAATGTTGAAGACCAGCGTTGGGCCGAAAAGTCCGGTTTTCTGCCGATAATGCCAAATCGCCAAACCGGGCCGTGGCAATCCGGCCTTCAACCGGGGGGTGACGAAAAGGGTGTGAGATGCGCCTTGTGGCACGGGGCCGCCGATCCTTTGGGTTGCGGACACGGTCCTACGGAATTGACGTGAGCCGATTTTATCAATACCGGGTCATTCCTCCGGGTTTATGGATAGATGACTGCAAATCAGCACGGCTGAGAGCGGAAACAGATATGAAGAGAAAAGGATAAATTATGCTGCGCTGGGGTATCTTATCGACCGCAAAAATCGGTCGGGATCATGTCATTCCCGCTATATTGAATGCCGACAATGGAATTGTCTCCGGCATCGCCAGCCGCGATGAAGGCCGTGCCAGAACCCTGGCAGAGCGGTTTGCCATTGCCAACGTGTTCGGCAGCTATGAAGCCATGCTGGCGAGCGATCAGATCGATGCAGTCTATATTCCCCTGCCGACCTCGCAGCATGTGGAATGGGCGATCAAAGCTGCCAATGCCGGCAAGCACGTGCTGTGCGAGAAACCGATTTCGCTGCATGCCGATGAAATCGACGACATCATCAAGGCACGTGACGCCAATGGCGTGCTGGTCTCAGAAGCCTTTATGGTGACCTATCATCCGCAATGGCACAAAGTGCGCGCGCTGATTGCCGAAGGCGCAATCGGCACGTTGCGCCATGTCCAGGCGGCTTTTACCTATTTCAACATGGATGCGGGAAATATGCGCAATATCGCTGCTCTTGGCGGCGGGGCGCTGCCTGATATCGGCGTGTATCCAACCGTGGCAACCCGTTTTGCTACGGGTGCGGAACCGCAGCGCGTATCGGCGAAAGTTGAACGTGATCCAACTTTTGGCACTGATATCTTCACAACATGCCGGGCCGATTTCGGCAGTTTCGAAATGACCATGTATGTCTCGACACAATTGGCCCTGCGCCAGGAAATTTCGTTTCACGGCGACAAGGGCTGGATCGAAGTTGCAGCGCCTTTCAATGCCGGGCTTTACGATGCTGATGTGGTGAGCTTGCACAATGCGGATCACAGCGAAGAGCGCAAATACCGCTTTGCCGGAGTGAATCAGTACCGCATGGAGGTGGAAGCCTTTGCAAGGGCCGTGGCCAGTGATGATCTGAAGGGCAATGAAGAGATTTTCACACTGGAAAGCTCGAAAAACAATCAGAAGCTGATCGACGCGATTTTCCGGGCCGGCGAAAGCGGTAACTGGGAAGATGTCTGACAGGGTGCAGTTGTTGCGGGCGCAATTTCGCTTCGCGCAGTTCTGAGTGGCCGGGCTGGCAGCGGGATTTGCGCTGTTTCTCAGCGCCTTTGTGGCGGCAACGATCATTCCGGCGCAATCGGAAAGCGTTCTGACCGGGCTGATCCTTGCCGATCAGCTGTCCACTGTCCTGCTGGTCACCATTGCAAGTGTCGGCAATATAGCCGGCTCTGTTGTCAATTGGGGCCTTGGCCGCGGTGTTGACCGCTTCAGCGAGGCACGCTGGTTTCCGGTCAAAAAGCCGATGCTGGACCGCGCCACCCGATGGTATCATCGTTATGGAAGATGGTCACTGCTGCTCAGCTGGGCACCGATTATCGGTGATCCTTTGACGGTGGTGGCCGGTGTGCTGCGCGAACCGTTGTGGCGGTTCCTGCTGCTGGTCAGCATCGCCAAGACCGGCCGCTATGTATTTCTGGCCTATGCGGTTTCGGTATGGGCCGGATACAATCTGGCGTCCGGCGCTGAAATCGGCAAACATTGAGAGCCAGACGGGAAAGTTGCCGACAGTGATGAAAAGACAGTGATGTGATGGCCCAGCAGATCGCCCCCGTGACTGACCTGCCGGGCCTGCCCGTCGAGCCGCCCGCTTTGCGTCAGGCTTTCATGGTATTCCTGAAAATCGGTCTGCTGTCATTTGGCGGGCCTGCGGCGCAGATCGCACTGATGCACCGGTTTCTGGTGGACGATTATCGCTGGCTCAGTGAACGGCAATTTCTCAATGCACTGAGCTTCTGCATGCTGCTGCCAGGGCCGGAAGCCATGCAATTGGCCACCTATGCGGGATGGCGGCTGCATGGGTTGAAAGGCGGGCTGATGGCAGGACTGCTGTTTGTACTGCCCGGTGCCGCAGTGATCCTGGTGCTGGCGGCTCTGTATGCCCAATTCGGCAATGTTCCTCTGGTCAACAGCCTGTTTCTGGGTATCAAGGCGGCCGTTCTGATTGTCGTGATCGAGGCGTTGCTGCGGGTGTCAAAGCGCGCTTTGAAGGGCCGGTCCCACTGGCTGATCGCGGGGCTTTCCTTCATCGGAATTTTCTTTCTGGCGCTGCCCTATCCGCTGATTGTGTTTGCCGCAGCGCTGTTCGGCTTCCTGACCAGTGCGCCAATCGCCGGGCAACAGCAGGACACGGCACCTGTCACGGTTTCGTGGCGCAGCAGCGCGTTGAAAATAATTGTCTGGCTGGCGGTCTGGTGGCTGCCGGTACTGGTCGTGGGGAGCGTTTCGGGCGAACCTGTTCTGCTGCAGATCGGCACATTCTTTTCAAAACTGGCAGTGGTGACATTTGGCGGTGCCTATGCGGTGCTGGCTTATATGGCGCAGGATGTGGTCTCGCAGTATGGCTGGCTGACTGCCGGCGAAATGCTGGACGGGCTGGGGCTGGCGGAAACCACACCCGGACCGTTGATTCTGGTAACCGAATTTGTCGGCTATATTGCCGCCTACCGGGAAGGGGGGGCGGGCCTTGGTGCCGCCGGGGCGTTGATGACCCTGTGGGTGACCTTTGTGCCCTGCTTTCTGTGGATATTTGTCGGGGCGCCTTATATTGACTGGATTTCCGCGCAACCAAGGCTGAACGGGGCACTGTCTGCCATCACGGCGGCTGTCGTCGGCGTGATTTTGAATCTGTCGCTGTGGTTCGGATTGCATGTCATGTTTGCAACCGTCACCGTGCAAACTTATGGTCCGGTGGTTGTCTGGCAACCGGATCTCGGTTCGATTGACTGGCGGGTGGTCGGGCTTGCAGCGGTATGCGGATTTTTGCTGCTGAAGCTGCACTGGAACCTGATCCTGGTTCTGCTCGGTGCCGCACTTGGGGGCTGGGGTCTTGCCGTCCTCCTCTGAAGCATGACAGTGTTTGCGGCGCGATGGACCGGCCGGACTGAGCGCGCGTGAAAAGGAGACTTTATGGCCAGAAACAAAATTCCGGCAGCTTACTGGCAGAATATGCCGACCACGGATTTTGACAAGGCGGTGACCGGTGACTGGATTGCGGTTCTGCCGGTGGCTGCAATTGAGCAGCATGGACCGCATCTGCCGGTGGCAACCGATACGACGATTGCCCAGGGCATGATAGAAGCATCGATAGCCCGCCTGCCAGAGGATTTGCCGGCGACGTTTCTGCCGCTGCAACAGGTTGGCAAATCCAATGAACATATTTCATCGCCCGGAACGCTGACCCATTCCTGGGAAACGGTGACAAGAAGCTGGATCGAACTGGGTGAAAGCGTGCACCGGGCCGGGATCAGAAAGCTGGTTCTGATCAATTCTCATGGCGGCAATGTGCCGATCATCGATATTGTCGCGCGCGAATTGCGGGTGCGGTTTGATATGCTGTGTGTCGCCACAGGGTGGATGCGCTTTGGCCTGCCGGATGGGAGTTACGATCCGCAAGAACGGATTTACGGGATTCATGGCTGCGCTGTTGAAACCTCCATCATGCTGCATCTGAGGCCGGATCTGGTGCGCATGGAAGAGGCAAGGGATTTCCGCTCAACTCAGCTGGATTTCATTGCCGAATTCAAACATTTGCGCGCCCACGGGCCAGCGCAGTTCGGCTGGAAGGCGCAGGATCTGAACCTGGCCGGAACCGTCGGCAATGCGGCGGCTGCAACAGCGGAAAAAGGCAAGGCCATTGTTGCCTATCAGGCAGAGCGGTTTGTGGAACTGCTGCATGATGTAAACCGTTTTAATCCGGACCGGTTGTGGAGGCCGCAATGAAAGCACTTGGTGTATCCCTGATTGTCATCTGGTTGGGCCTCAGCGCGGCTGCCGCGCAGTCGCTTGCTCCGTTCAAGGACAATTTGTTTGGCTATCCGGCGGTTCTGGAAAACAGCCAGGGCGGTGCTTTTCTGCGGCTCGATTACAGGGTCGAGCGTGACATTGACGAGCGCGATAAAATTCGTGGTGCCAAGGTCAAGGGGTATTTTGTCTCGATGCGCGGGCGCAAGGGACAGCAGGATCTATCGCTCAACGTTGGTAACCGGCGGATTGAATATGCCCGGACCGGACAGGTGCGCGGCGCGCGCTGGATTGTGGTCTATCTGCATGGCCGGGGCGGCGACCGCAGTCAGGGCATCAGCGATTATAATTTCGGCGGCAATTTTAACCGGCTGAAAAATCTGGCGGTGCGCAATAACGGGCTTTATGTGGCACCGAGCATCACCGATTTCGGCGAGCAGGGTGCGCGCGATGTGGCAGCACTGATCAGCCATTATGCCAATCAGGCACCTGGCGCGAAGCTTGTTCTTGCCTGTGGCTCGATGGGCGGGCAAATCTGCTGGCAATATCTCAAAGGGCAGGTTGCCGTGCCGCGCCTGTCCGGCGTGCTGATGCTGGCGACCTATGCTGACAGCGGCTTTCTTGGCAGTGCATATGTATCGCAGAATGCCAGACCGTTACCGGTGGTGTTTGGCCATGGCACACTTGATGGTGCGTTTGCCTGGGAAAAAACCAGAGCGCTGTTCGAGAGTATCAAAGCCGCCCGGCCGGATTACCCGGTGCGGATGCGCCTGTTCAATACCGGCAAGCACGGCACACCCATCCGGATGATTGACTGGCGTCAGGAACTCAACTGGATTTTTTCGAAAAGCTGAAAAACAGGCGCATATCAGCGGCTTTGTCCGAACGCCGTGGCTCTGTGCGTTCCGGCTATTTCAAGTTCGACATATAGTGAAAATTGTCGGTCAGGCTGTAGGAAATGCGCCATTCAACCGCGCGCCCTGACATGGCGTAGGCAATGCGGTCGATGCGCAGGACCGGAGTGCCGACGGCACAGCCAAGCCGTTTCGCATGGCTTTCCTCGACTGCGACAGCTTTGAGTTTTTCTCCGGCTCTGACAATGGATTGGCCGAAATTCTGATCGAACAGACCATAAAGATTGTTCGGCAAGGGGGTGATTTCATCAAGTCCTTCAAACAGTGGTCTTGGCAGCACGATCTTTTCGGCGATCAGCGGAGCGGTTTGAAATGAACGGTTGCGCTCCAGCCGCCAGACCTGCTCATTGGCCGGCAGATCCAGCGCCGCTCTCTCGCGATGGGTCGCAGGTCCGCTCTCAAGGCTGAGAAGCTGGCTCTGGGGAAAATGATTTTCGTCCTTTTTTCCTTCATCCGGCGACAGCATGAAATACTGGAACAGGGCGCGTTTTTCTGTGTGTTCAGCAACAAAGGTGCCGCGCCCCTGGCGGCGAACCACGATGTTCTCATCTGTCAGCTCATCAAGTGCCTTGCGCACGGTGCCCTGGCTGACGCCCAACTCGCCCGCCAGGTGCTGTTCGCTGGGCAGCACATCCCCCGGCATCCATGTCTTGTCGAGAAGCCGCTGCAGCAGTTGATGCTTGACCTGCGCATATAGCGGGCGAAAGCCAAGCGGACGTGCGTTCGGCACGCTGTTTTGCCGGTTCTGGTCTGCTTTGGCCATAAGAATCCTGTCGAAAAAATCGATGTTTGTGAAATAAGGTTAGCATCCACCGTTGACAGTGTCATCTGTCTTATGTCTTATATAAGACTTCACCGCGCTGATCCGGGATCGCGCAGGAAAACAAATTTTAAACAGGGGACGTCGGGTATTTCGACGCAATGATTATGGGTATTCCGCATCTGCTGGTGCATGATAAAAATGACAATGTCGGCGTTGTCGTGGTTGAAGGCCTGTCAGCTGGAACCGAAATGCTGTGCGTGGTCACGGAAGACAATTCGTCTTTTACGCTCACAGCAAAAGCTGACGTTCCAATCGGACACAAGGTTGCTCTGGCGGATTTGAGCGCTGGTGACACGGCTGTGAAATACGGTCAGGACATTGGCAAAATTGTCGGCCCTGCTGAAAAGGGCGGCCATGTTCACACGCACAATCTGAAAACAAAGCGCTGGTAGGAGAGCTTCATGAACACGGACACATTTTTTGGTTATCGGCGCGAAAACGGCCGCGTAGGCGTTCGCAACCAGGTTGTTATCCTGCCGGTCGATGACATTTCAAACGCAGCCTGCGAAGCGGTTGCCAACAATATCAAGGGCTCACAGGCTCTGCCGCATGCTTATGGGCGGCTGCAATTCGGTGAAGATCTGGATCTGCATTTCCGTACCATTATCGGGACCGGCGCAAACCCCAATGTGGCGGCATGTGTGGTTATCGGTATCGAACCGGGCTGGACCAAGAAAATTGCTGACGGAATTGCCGCAACCGGCAAACCGGTGGCTGCGTTTTCGATCGAACAGAATGGCGATCTGAAAACCATTATGGACGCCTCCCGCAAAGCCAAGGATTTCGTTCACTGGGCGACTGAGCTGCAACGCGAGGAATGCGATATTTCCGAGCTGTGGATTTCCACCAAATGCGGCGAGTCCGATACAACAACCGGCCTTGGATCTTGTCCGACGGTTGGCAACATGTATGACAAATTGCTGCCAAAAGGCATTTACGGCGTGTTCGGGGAAACCTCCGAAATCACCGGCGCAGAGCATCTGTGCAAGGCGCGGGCTGCTGACGATGATGTCGCCGAGCGCTGGTATGCGATGTGGAAAGCCTATCAGGATGATGTGATTTTTGCCCATCAGACCGATGATCTGTCCGACAGTCAGCCGACCAAGGGCAATATTGAAGGTGGCCTGACGACGATTGAGGAAAAGGCCCTCGGCAATCTGGAGAAAATCGGCCGGACGTCAAAGTTCATCGATATTCTCGAACCTGCCGAAGCCCCGCAAAAAGGTGCCGGCCTGTATTTCATGGACTCTTCTTCTGCTGCAGCTGAATGCGTGACGCTGATGGCGGCGGCAGGATATGTCATCCACACCTTCCCGACAGGGCAGGGCAATGTGGTTGGCAACGCCATTGTTCCGGTCATCAAGATCACCGCCAATCCGCGCACGGTGCGGACCATGTCGGAACATGTCGATGTCGATGTCAGCGGCATTCTGCGCCGTGAGATGACGATTGACCAGGCCGGCGATTCTCTGATCGAAATGATCGCACGCACTGCCAATGGCCGTAACACGGCGGCAGAGGCTCTGGGCCACCGCGAGTTCGTCATGACCAAACTGTACCGCAGCGCCTGATCCGGGAGTTCGCCTATGGCTGACATCATCGTCAGCGAATTCATGGACGAGGCCGCCCTTGAGGCGGCCCGTCTTGAATATGATGTGCTCTATGCACCTGATCTGGTCGACAAACCTGAGGCCCTGCTGGCAGAAATTGCCAGCGCCAAAGGGCTGATCGTGCGCAATCGGACCCAGGTCCGCGGCGCGCTGCTGGAAGCGGCTACCGGCCTGAAAGTTGTCGGCAGGCTGGGCGTCGGGCTGGACAATATCGATATCGCCGCTTGCGAGGCCAGGGGCATAGCCGTGCGTCCGGCAACCGGGGCCAATGATCTGTCCGTCGCGGAATATGTCATCACCAGCGCGCTGGTGCTGTTGCGCGGTGCCTACCATTCCGCCGCTGCAGTCGCCGGCGGGCAGTGGCCGCGCGGCCGTCTGATGGGCCGCGAGATCAGCGGCAAAATCCTGGGGCTTGTCGGTTATGGTGCGATCGCCCGCGAAACTGCGATGCGGGCCGAGGCGCTTGGGATGCAGATCATCGGTTTTGATCCGTTTCTGGAGGAAGGCGCGCCGCAATGGGGCCGCACGGCAAAGGTCACGCTGGAGACCTTGCTGCAGAGCGCTGATGTTGTCAGCCTGCATGTGCCCTTGACCGCAGAGACGCGCAATCTGATCGACGACAAGGCCCTTCAATCAATGAAGTCCGATGCCATCCTCATCAACGCCGCGCGCGGTGGTGTGGTTGATGAGGCGGCGCTGGCGGCATTATTGCGTCAGGGCCATCTTGGCGGCGCGGCGCTGGATGTGTTTCACACCGAACCGGTGAACGCACAGGATGGCGCCAAATTCGCCGATATTCCCAACCTCATTCTCACGCCGCATATTGCCGGGGTGACCGCAGAAAGCAATATTCGCGTCTCCCAGGTTACCGTCGCAAACGTTTTGTCGGTGCTTCAATCATAAGGCAGAAACATATGGAAGACCGCATTGTCAGCCTTGCAGAGGCGCGGAGCTTTGCAAGTGATACACTGACTGGATTCAACACATCACCGGAGAATGCGCACATTGTTGCCGAAGCGCTGGTGGCGGCAGAGGCTGATGGACTGAAGGGCCATGGTCTTTCACGGCTGCAAGGCTATGGCGCTCAGGCCAAAACCGGCAAGGCGGACGGCCATGCAGTGCCGGAGGTGTCGCGGCCTGCGCAGGCCGCCGTTCTGGTTGATGCCAAGGGCGGCTTTGCCTATCCAGCCCTGAAACTCGGTCTTGAAACATTGACCGGTGTGGCCCGAAGCCAGGGCATTGCAATGCTGGGGGTGCATCATTCCAACCATTGCGGCGTTGCCGGTCACCATGTTGAAAAACTGGCCGAACAGGGGCTGGTGGCTCTGATGTTTGCCAACGCACCCGCCTCGATTGCGCCCTGGGGCGGCAAGCGCGCGATTTACGGAACCAATCCTATCGCCTTTGCCAGCCCGCAACAGGACCGCGCCGCCCTGGTGATCGATCTGTCGGTCTCAAAAGTGGCGCGCGGCAACATCATGGCCGCGGCGCAACGCGGCGAGGCGATACCCGAAGGCTGGGCGCTGGATCCGCAAGGCAACCCCACTACCAATGCCAAGGACGGACTGGCGGGCACCATGCTGCCGATGGGCGATGCCAAAGGCACCGCACTTGCTTTGATGGTGGAGATATTATGTGCGACGCTGGTCGGGGCAAATCATTCCTGTGATGCAACCAGCTTCTTTGACGGCGAGGGCTCGCCCCCGGGTACTGGCCAATTGATTCTGGCGATTGATCCAGCGGCCTTCGGCACCGGCTATCTGCAGCGGTTGACCGCTCTGGTCCTGGCAATAGAAGAGCAGGACGGAACCCGGCTTCCCGGTGACCGGCGTCTGGCGAGCCGCAAAAAGGCCGAGGCTGAGGGCGTCACAATCCGGGCAAGTCTGCTGGCGGCTCTGGCAGCGATTTAGACTGGTTCATGATTACTTTGAAGAATTGGGCGATTTTTCAGTTTTGGCTTGAATCATCGACTTAATTCAGCCTGCCCGTCAGCCAAGTTCACATATTGAGATGATGCAACTTGATGTGTACCGCGCGCATTCAGCGCCCGGCTGCGATCAAAAACCCGTGATTGAACCGTTTGAAGTATCGCACTTCCGGCCGGTTTTGGCGCACTGCCGCAGGCGCTCCGGATAACCTGTCGATGCAACTAAAAACCGGAAAAACCTTGGCATAAACCCTGCGTTGCAGCCATTGTTTCGTGTGCGAAACAAGATAGAGGGTGCTGAGTCTAACTGCTTTTAATGCGCTTCGTGGGTGTTGGCTTGCGTCTGTCGTTGCGGAACCCGGGTTTTACCAATCGGCGGTTTGATCCTTGACTGCGCAAATTGCTACCCCAATTTCTCCTTCACATAAAGTGCAGGCGCCACCGGACATCGCACTCTGTCTGGTGGCTTTGTCTGTCGTGATGAGAGTGAACTCCTCATATTAGAGTATCCGGCACCCTTGGCAGTCTTGCCGGGCCGTCCATAGCTGAATGAATGAATGAAATGGGAAAAATATGGATACTCTGACGCGCATGCGCACTTTCATTGCTGTTGTCGATGAAGACGGCTTTTCCGCAGCTGGCCGGGCTTTGGGGCGGTCAAAAGCGCTGGTGTCGAAATATGTCAGTGAACTGGAAGATGAACTGGGCGTGCGGCTGCTCAATCGCACGACCCGCAAATTGTCGCTGACTGAAATCGGCCACTCCTATTTCCACGAGGCCCAGTCGATCATCCATCAGGTCGATATGCTGCAGGAAACGGTCCAGGACAAAAGCGGCAAGCCGCGTGGATTATTGCGGCTTTCAGCGCCCCGGTCACTAGCGGATTCGCCGCTGATGCAAACCGTTATGGGATTTGCCGAGAGCCAGCCGGATGTATCTCTGGAACTGGTTCTGGAAGACCGCTTCGTCGATCTCATCCAGGAAGCGTTCGATGTCGCCATCCGGATTACCTCACTGGAAGATTCCAGCCTTATTGCCCGGCGGCTTGGCTCTTTCAGAATTGTGACATGCGCGTCGCCCGAAGTTCTCAGCCAATATGGCGAGGTGAAGACACCCGCCGATCTGATTGACCGGCCCTGCCTTATCGACAGCAATCAGAAATCGCGGCAGAGCTGGACCTATGTCGATCAGGGCAAACGTCTGACAATTCCGGTCAAAGGCCGGGTAGAGACCAATTCGCCGCAGGCAGTCCGGCTGGCCGCGCTGGCGAGTCTTGGCTTCGCCCGCACCCTGCATATGCTGGTTGAGGAGGATCTGAAACAAGGGCGCCTGGTCAAGGTTCTGGATGAGTTCGAGGCCGAGGATAGGGGAATATTCGTGGTTTATGCCAATCGCCGTCATCTTTCTTCCAAAATTCGGGCCTTTGTGGATTATATGAGTAAGAACTATCAGCGAAATGGGGATTGATTCGTTTGACGCGCCCTGGATTGTCCGGCCTTTTCTTCAGTGCCCTCATGCTTTCTGCAGCCGGCCAGATCCGGAGCGCCGAAGCGCATCCCCACATATGGATCGACACCCGGGCTGAAGTTGAGTTCGATGCGCAGAAACGTGTCTCCGCTATCCGCCATTCCTGGACCTTTGACGATGCTTTCTCGGTCTTTGTCATTCAGGGCCTGGATGAAAACCAGGATGGTGTTTACACCCGCCAGGAACTGGAATCGCTGGCAAAGGTCAATGTCGAAAGCCTTTCGGAATATGATTTCTTCACCTTTATGGGGGAGGAGGTCGCGGATGTGGATTTCAACGATCCGACGGATTACTGGCTCGACTATAATGCAGAATTGAGCCGCCTTACGCTGAATTTTACCCTGTCGTTGAAGCGCCCTGTTGCAGTAAATGAAAAACTCATTCTGGAAGTGTTTGACCCGGAATCCTATGTCTCATTTGCAGTCAATGCGCAGGATTCCATTAAACTGGCCGCCAGTGCGCCGGACAATTGCAGCATTGAGGTCAAACCGGCAGAGGACATGGGGGAGGAATTTGCCGCAGCTCTTGCTGAATTGCCTGCCGACCAGCGCGAGGTCCCACCGGAATTTTACGCGGTGACGTCCCAACTCTCCAATTCTGCGATCATCCGGTGTTCCTGAAAGCGCTCTGGGCCGGACTGATCATGCTGTGCCTTAGCACTGCTCTGGTAGTGGCGCAGGGCCCGTTCGGGGTCGGTGCGCCAGAGGCGGCCCCGATGCCGGCGAACGGTATGCTGTCCGATTTCTTTCGCTGGGTTGCCGCTGAGCAGAGCGCTTTCTACAAGCAGTTGACCGGCACGGTGCGCGACATGAAACAGAACGGCAGCGCGGTCTGGACGCTGATCAGTCTGAGCTTTCTGTACGGGGTATTTCATGCCGCCGGCCCCGGCCACGGCAAGGTTGTGATGTCCTCCTATGTGCTGGCAAACCACGAGACAGCACGCCGCGGTGCGGTGTTGTGCCTGCTATCATCCCTGCTGCAAGCCCTGGTCGCTATCGGCGTCATCAGCATTCTGGCGATCATGTTCAACGCCACCAGTCTGGTCATTTCGGATGCCACAAG
The DNA here is from genome assembly GCF_030758315.1 of Pararhizobium sp. IMCC3301. NCBI lineage: Bacteria > Pseudomonadati > Pseudomonadota > Alphaproteobacteria > Hyphomicrobiales > Rhizobiaceae > Pararhizobium > Pararhizobium sp. IMCC3301. The sequence continues at coordinate 2,027,864 of NZ_CP132336.1, read as the reverse complement.
GGCGCTGGAAGTCGGCAGCTATGTGCTGGTGGCCGTGCTTGGCTTCTATCTGATTGTCAAATCCGTGCGCCGCATTGTGGCAGCACCGTTGGGCACCCCCGGTGCAGGCCCGTTGCATACTGAACACCGGGTTGCCGACCACCACCATCATGACGAGCATTGCGGTTGCAATCATGCTCATGCGCCCAGTCCGGCGCTGGCGGATCAGGCCGGCCGCAGCGTCAGAGCCGCAGCGACGGCAGTTTTATCGGTCGGGCTGCGGCCCTGCACCGGCGCGCTGATTGTTCTTGTGTTTGCGCTGGCGCAGGGGCTGTTCTGGGCTGGGATCCTGTCGGCATTTGCGATGGGCCTTGGAACCGCAATAACCGTGAGCGCTCTGATGTTCTTAGCTGTGGGAACGCGGCGCGCCACACTGCTGCTGGCAGGCGGCAACACACGCGGTGCCGGCATTGTGCTGAACGGCGTGCAACTGCTCGGTGCTGTCGCGGTTTTCACGCTGGGTGCCGTGCTGCTGACCGCATCACTTCGCTTGTTTTAAATCGGTTTCCTATTCGATTGCTACGATCTCAATGTGCTTTGGAAAGGTCCGGTCCGGGCTTTATTCCGCAGCCTTGATTGTGTCGGACACGGTGCCGCGCATGACATTGCCGAAATACTCGAAAATGCTGCGCGATACCGCATCACTTGCCGCCCAGTATTCCGGGTGCCACTGCACGCCCAGCGCAAATGCTTTTGCATCCTTGACCGAGACGGCTTCGATGATGCCGTCATCAGCGGTGGCTTCGATACGCAACCCATCGGCGAGGCGAGCGATGGCCTGGCGATGCAGGGAATTGATGGTGATCGTATCATTGCCCACAATACGCGCGAGTAATCCGCCCGGCACCGGCTTTACGCTCTGGGCAATCCTGTAGCGCTTGTCCTGGTCCGGCAGATCGGGCGCGCGATGATCGATGCGGCCGTGCTGCTCCTGGATTTCCGTATCCAGGGTTCCACCGAGCGCAACATTGAGTTCCTGAAGTCCCCGGCAAATCGCCAGAAGCGGCGTGCCGCTTTCTATGGTCTGGCGAATGAGCGGCAGGGTCGTGGCATCGCGATCATGATCATAGGGTTCGTGTTGGGCGGTTGGCGTTGCGCCATAAAGCTGCGGGAAGACATTGCTTTTCGAGCCCGTCAGCAAGACGCCATCCACCCGCGCCAGCAGGGTCTCATAATCGCCGTCTGCGGCAAGATCCGGCAGAATGACCGGTTGCACATCGGCGACATTGAACAGCGCCTTGAGATAGGTGTCGATGGCGGCGTGCCAATTGTATCCGGCTGTTGAAATGACGTCGGCTGTAACTAAAACGAGGGGCTTCATGACTATATACCGCGAAAATATAAAAGTTTACTGATTGTCTTGTAAATCATCGCATTTCCAACACATTTCAAGACCAAATGCTGCGGCGTAAATAGAACTTGAATTTGGCCGCGATTATTGGCCGGATTTTTCGATTTAGATGACACAGAAGAGACCTTGTTAACCATGCAAAACATTGAACCTCAAGAGGTAGAAATTTCAACTGATGGCTGCATCAATGCGAGGCGCGACTACATTCTCGGCTTGTGGGCAGGACGCCAGCTGGGCTTGCGGGATGATGAGCTGCAGCACTATGTCCGGGACGTCATGCATACCGATCAGATGACACCGGGATTTGATCCGATGATCAATAAGGTTGCAACCGATTTTTCGAAGAACGGCATTGCTCTGGCCAATACGCAGATCCGCGTGGCGTTTCTGCACGCCGAACGCACTGCGCGTGCCGAGATGCTGGCGACGGACTGATCCGCACGGATCGGAGGATCAGAGTCTGGTCCGTGTTGCTGCTTGTCAACTGAGGGAAGTCGGTTTTATCCGGCTCTGGCTGCCAGTACTTCAATTTCCACGACGAATTCCGGCCGCGCAAAACCGGATACGATCATCAGTGTTGAGGCCGGTGGCGGGTCGCAGACATAACGGTCCCGCGCGCACATATATCCGGCCAGATGATCTCTGTCGCTGACATAGGCATTGATCCGGACAATGTCGGACAGCTCCATGTCCGCACTTGCCAGGATTTCGGAAATATTGCTGAAGATCAGGTCGCTCTGTGCCTCGGACCCTTCTGGAACAGAATCCTCGGCAGTAACCCCCAACTGGCCTGAACAGACGATGATGCGGGCACCGGGCGGCAGTTCCACACCGTGGCTGTAATTGGCGAAAGGCGCCCGGATGGTGCCGGGCGTATGATGCACAAACCGGTTTACCATGCGCGCTGAGTCCCGTTGTTTATGGGTCCGGTCATTAAGTGCTGAATTCCGTCAGTTTTGCCAGTGATTAAATTACTCCAGCTGCTTGCTTTTTGTGTGCAGTGCATCACAAACTGTCGCCGGGCCAGTTCAGGCTGGCTGTAAATTTTTGCAATCAAGGGAATCCTGCGATGGTATCCGGCGACATGAAAACACTCACAGCTTTCGGGGCGCTCGCTTTGAGTGCCGCTTTCACAACCCCTTCCAGCGCGCTCGAAAAGGTGACTTTCGGAACCAACTGGCTGGCCCAGGCGGAACATGGCGGGTTCTATCAAGCCGTGGCCGACGGGACCTATGAAGCCTGCGGACTTGAGGTCTCGATCGTGTCCGGCGGCCCACAGGTCAACAACAGGGCGCTGATGCTGGCAGGCAAAATGGAGTTCATAATGGGGGGCAATATGCTGCAGCCATTTTCGGCAGCTGAGCAGAATATCCCCATTGTCGTGGTCGCTTCGCTGTTCCAGAAGGAACCGCAGGTGATCATCAGCCATCCTGACCAGGGGTTTGATACCTGGGAAAGCCTGAAGGGCGCGAAACTGTTTCTGGGAGAGAACGGCTTCCAGAGCTTCTATAAATGGATGATGGGCGAATATGGCTTCACCGCCGAACAACGTCAGCCTTATACCTTCAATCCTGCACCGTTTCTGGCTGACAAGAAATCCGCGCAGCAAGGCTATATCACCTCCGAGCCATTTGCCATTGAACGGGAAGGCGGCTTCAAGCCCAACCTGTTCCTGCTGGCGGATTACGGTTTCGATACCTATTCCACCACGATTGAAACCATGCAGGCGACAATTGATACCAGTCCGGAACTGGTGCAGTGTTTCGTCGACGGTTCAATTCTTGGCTGGGTGAATTATCTGTATGGCGATAATTCCGCTGCCAATGCGCTGATCCGGACAGACAATCCGGATATGACTGACGCACAGATCGCGTTTTCGATTGAGCAACTGAAAAAGTTCGGAATTGTCGATAGTGGAGATTCCGAAACCCTGGGCATCGGTGCCATGACCGATGCGCGGCACACAAGCTTTTACGACAAAATGGTGGCAGCGGGTGTGGCGCCCGGAGGTCTTGATATTTCCAAAATCTACACCCTCGACTTCGTCAACAAGGGCGTTGGCCTTGAGTTGAAGAAAAAACTGACCGGCCTGTAACTCAGATTGACATCCGGCCGCTGCAACTGATCTGCGGCGGCCGGAAGCATTTTCAAGGCAGTTTCCCGTGGCGCAATCACCGCTGATTTCTCTCGACAACATTACCAAGTCGTTTTCCAATGGAACTGTGGCGCTGCGCGACATGGCACTGGATGTTCAGCCAGGCGAGTTTGTCAGTCTGCTCGGCCCCTCCGGCTGCGGCAAGTCCACAGCACTGCGGATTATCGCCGGACTTGCACCGGCAACCAAAGGAACTGTGTCCTGGGGCGGCAGCGCAACTGCGCAGGCCGAAGAGGCCTCACATGATGTCAGCTTTGTTTTTCAGGAGCCGACTTTGATGCCCTGGGCCAATGTGTTTGGAAATGTCTATCTGCCACTTAAACTGAAGGGCCAGAGCAAAGCCGATGCGCGTGAGGCGGTAATGGAGGCGCTGACGCTGGTCGGGCTTGAGCAGTTTGCAAATTCCTATCCGCGCGAGCTGTCCGGCGGGATGAAAATGCGGGTGTCGATTGCCCGCGCTCTGGTGACACGACCAAGGCTGCTGTTGATGGACGAACCTTTTGCCGCTCTGGATGAAATTACCCGCTTCAAATTGAATAATGATCTTCTGGATCTGTGGCAGCGCTTCAACTGGACTGTGATTTTCGTCACACATTCGGTGTTTGAATCGGTTTATCTGTCCAACCGGATCGTGGTCATGGCGTCCCGTCCGGGCCGGGTGGTTGACGATATGGCGATTGATGCGCTCTATCCCCGGGATGAAGCGTTTCGCACCAGTGATGTCTACAGCCAGTATTGCCGCGAAGTTTCGAAGGCGTTGCACAAGGCAATGGATCCGTTTCCCGCCGGAGCAGCGGCATGAGCCAGGCAGACCTGCAACTCAGCGGCAGCGAGGCCGTACTGATTGATCCGGTCGAACTGGCGCGGGCGCGGGCTCATCGCCGCGACCGGGTGCTGAAATGGGTTCTGCCACTGATCATCTTCGCGCTTGCGATCCTGTTGTGGGACCGGCTCTGCGTGTGGAATGACATTCCATCCTATATTCTGCCGCGGCCGGGCCTGGTGTGGGAAACGCTGATTGCGGATTGGGGGCTTTTGTCGTTCTCTTTGCTCAACACGCTGAAGATTACATTTCTCAGTCTGGCGCTGGCGATTGCCGGTGGCGTCGGCCTTGCGGTGTTGTTTACGGTGTCGCGACAGGTGGAAATGTCACTGTTTCCCTTCGCCATCATTCTGCAGGTTACACCCATTGTCGCAGTGTTTCCGCTGATCAATATCTATGTCGATGACCAGACCACAAAATTGCTGCTTTGTGCCTGGATTGTCGCATTTTTTCCGATCCTGTCGAATACTACGCTGGGTCTTAATTCTGTCGATCACAATCTGCGCGATCTGTACCGCCTGTATGGTGCCTCGCGCTGGCAGACGCTGTGGCATCTGCAACTGCCGGCGGCAATGCCGTTTTTTCTAGGCGGCCTGAAGATCGCAGGAGGACTGGCGCTGATCGGAGCGGTGGTGGCAGAATTTGTTGCCGGTGCTTCGGGGCAGAGTTCCGGTCTTGCCTCGCGCATCATCGAAGCCGGATACCGGCTCAATGCGCCCAGATTGTTTGCCGCCCTGCTGTTGATTTCGCTGACCGGCATTCTGATCTTTTTTGCGACCTCACTGGTATCGCATCTGATGTTACGCAAATGGCACGAAAGTGCCCTGAAACGGGAGATCTGAAGCAATGGCATCCCTGCCTGGATTTATCACAATTCCCAAATTTGAACGTTATGCCCTGTCCCACGGGCGCGTCCCTGCAGCACTTGTTGCGCATCTGTCACGTTCTCAACTGCCGAAGGCAGTATTTCCGCCGGATGATGATCTGGTCTGTGCGGATTTCCTGATCGAGGAAGGGCAGCTTGCAGCCATCGGCGCACCGGGCGCATTTGACGGGGAAGTGGCGCTGCTCAATCTGGATGACGCAATAGTGCTGCCGGCTTTTACCGAATTGCACACCCATCTGGACAAGGGCCACATCTGGCCGCGACAAGCAAACCCGGACGGATCGTTTGGCGGTGCGCTTGACGGTGTCAGCGCTGACAGAACGGCGCATTGGAGCGCTGAGGATGTGCGCGCCCGGATGGAGTTTTCATTGCGCTGCGCCTATGCGCACGGCACGCGGTCCATCCGCACGCATCTGGATTCCATAGCGCCGCAACATCAAATTTCTTGGCCGATATTTGCCGAACTGCGGTCACAATGGCAGGGACGCATTGCGCTGCAGGCGGTTTCACTGGTTGGCATTGACGGGCTGGCAGATGATGCGGTGCGCCGCGATCTGCTGAACCTGGTTCTGGCCAGCGGCGGCATCGCCGGGGCAGTTACCTACATGGTGCCCGAGCTGGAAGCAACGCTCGACAAGATGATCCGCGAGGCGATTGATGCGGGCATCGACATCGACTTTCATGTCGATGAAACCCTGGACCCGGCTGCACGATCACTCGCCATCATTGCCGAGCGGGCCATTGCGCTGGGTTATGAAGGCAAGATCACCTGCGGCCATTGCTGCTCACTGTCGCGCCAGACACCGGACGAGGTCGACCGAACCCTCGATCTGGTGGCCAGGGCCAACATTACAGTGGTCAGTCTGCCGCTGTGCAATCTGTATCTGCAGGATCGCGGGCAAGCCGGTGCGGCTCCACGGACGCCGCGCTTTCGCGGCGTCACCCTGCTGCATGAAATGAAAGCAAGGGGCATTCCCGTCGCAGTGTCGTCGGACAATACGCGCGATCCGTTTTATGCTTATGGCGATCTGGATGCTCTTGAAGTCTATCGCGAAGCAACCCGCATCGCGCATCTGGATCATCCGGTTGGCGAGTGGATCAAAACCATCACCGAAACTCCGGCGGCGGCAATGCGACTGGAAGGCGGATTTAGCATCGGCGGTGCGGCGGACATGGTGCTGGTCAGGGCGCGCAGCTTCAATGAATTGCTGTCGCGCCCGCAAACCGACCGGGTGGTTCTGCGCAGCGGTGCCGCAATTGAGCGGGTGCTACCGGACTACCGCGAGCTTGACGGTTTGCTTTCTTGAAACTGGCTCGAACAGGAGTGTTGAGGTATGGATTTTGCCAGGCTGAAAGCTGAACTGGCTCCGGTCAGGTGCGAAGACAATGCTGCGATCGTCAGACAGAAAAGCCGCGATTTTTTCTGGTATTCGCCGGTGCTGAAACGCCAGCTGCAAGAGGTCACGGCCGATCTGATTGCCGCGCCGGTCAACGAAGCGGAAGTCATTCATGTTCTGAAAACCTGCTTTGCCCATGATGTGCCGGTGACGCCGCGCGGCACCGGCACCGGCAATTATGGCCAGGCGATGCCTTTGTCCGGGGGCGTCTTGCTGGACCTGTCGCGGTTCAACAAAATACGGGAGATTTCCACCGGACGTTTCATTGCCGAGCCAGGCGCTGTGATCGCCGAGATCGACCGCAAGGCGCGGCAGAGCGGGCAAGAGGTGCGGATGTATCCGTCAACCTACTCCACTGCTTCAATCGGCGGCTTTATTGCCGGCGGCTCGGGAGGTGTCGGCTCGATCAATTTCGGTGGCCTGCGTGATCTGGGCAATGTCATCCGCCTGCGGGTGGTAACCATGGAGGCCGAGCCGCGCATTCTGGAACTGGGCGGCGAGGATCTGCAGAAGGTCAGCCATGCCTATGGCACCAATGGCATCATCACCGAAGTCGAGATGCCGCTGGGGCCGGCCTATGACTGGGTTGATGTGCTGGTCGGGTTTGAGCCGGGGGACGCCGAGGGGTTCTCCGGATGGATGGATGCTGTGCGCTTCGGCAATGAGCTTGGCCTGCAGGACGGCATTTTGAAGAAGAATATCGCACCTGTGCAGGCCCCTGTTCCGCAACGCTATTTCCGGCGCCACAGCAAATTCATTGAGGACGGCCAGTCCGTATGCATCTGCATGGTCGCGCCTTTCGCAATGGATGCATTTTCTACCTTTGTGGCGCGCGGCAATGGCGCCATTCTGTACCGCTCGGATACGGCCTCGGCTGAGGAAAAGAAGGGTCTGCCACCGGCCTATGAACTGGCCTGGAACCACACCACCCTGCGCGGCCTGCGGGTTGACCCGGAGATCACCTATCTTCAGGTACTGTATCCGTTTCCGCATCAGATCGAGCGTGTGGAAGCGGTGTCAAAACTGTTCCCGGGCGAGGTTACAGGCCATCTGGAATATGTCCGCTTTGATGGCCATGTGACGTGTTTCGGACTGCCGATTGTGAACTTCACGACAGAAGATCGGCTTGAGGAGATTATCCGCATCCATGAGGAAGAGGGCTGCCCGATCTTCAATCCGCACCGCTACACACTGGAAGAAGGCGGCATGAAGCAGACCGACGCGGTGCAACTGGATTTCAAGCGCGAGGCCGATCCGAAGGGGCTTCTCAACCCTGGCAAGATGGTGGCCTGGGATCATCCTGAATTCGACTTTTCCGGGCAGACCTATCTGTTTCCCGGCCTGGAGCGAAAAGCGTGATGCGGGTTCTGGTGCTGTACGCCCATCCGGTGGAAACCAGTTTTACCGCAGCCATGCACAATATGGTGGTGCAAACGCTGGGGCAGGCCGGTCATGAGGTGGATGATTGCGATCTCTATGCGGAAGGCTTCGATGCGGTGCTGTCACGGCAGGAGCGGTTGAGCTATCATGACACCGATGTAAACCGGCAACCCGTCGCGTCCTATGTGGACAGGGTTTTGAACACCGATGCCATTGTCATGGTTCATCCGATCTGGAATTTCGGCCCCCCGGCCATCCTGAAAGGCTTTCTGGACCGGGTGTTCCTGCCGGGGGTGTCGTTTGACATGTGCGATGGCAAAGTGACGCCGGGTCTCACCCATATCAAGAAGCTGGCCTGTGTGGTGAGCTACGGAGCGCCGTGGTATCGGGCGCTGATACTGGGCGATCCGCCCCGCAAACTGGCCACACGCATGCTGCGAGCCATGATCAAGCCGGGTGCGCCGGTGCTGTATCTTGCCAGGTATGACATGAACAACGTGACCGACACACAGCTTCAAAGCCATCTTCAGAATGTGCGTGACAAGTTGCTGAAATTCTGACGGCAGGACTGATTTAGTTGATTAACTAAACCAGCTCTTCACCGACAAAAGCCTTTTCCACGACGAATTGTCCCGGGCGGCTGTTGGAGCCCTCTGCAAGGCCTGCGGCGACACTGATCGTCTTGACATCCTGGTTCAACGCCATTGATCCGCAGATCATGACCCGGTCATTGCTGTTCAAAGGAGCAATGCCAAGGTCGGTATAGAAACTGCCATTGCGCATCAGATCGGTGATGCGGCCCTCATGGACCGAAGCCTCGCGCGTGGTGGTCGCATAATGTCGCAATTTGCGGGCTGCATCTTCCCCGACCAGCGGATCGGCCAAGGTGCGTTTCATTAATTCAAAGCCATAGCTGAGCTCTGCATTGGTCCGGCAGGTATGGGCCAGAATGATTTCATCATAGGCGGCGTAGGTGTCCGGGTCGCGGATGATCGAGGCGAAAGGCGCAATACCGGTGCCGGTTGCAATCAGGAACAGGCGCTTTCCGGGCAACAGCGCATCCAGTACCAATGTGCCGGTCGGCTTGGGGCGAACGATCACCTGATCGCCGATCTGTATGTTCTGCAAGCGTGATGTCAACGGGCCGTCGGGCACTTTGATTGAGTAAAACTCCAGTTCTTCATCCCATATGGGAGATGCAATGGAATAGGCCCGCAGGATCGGTTTTCCGTTATCGCCGGGCAGACCAATCATGACGAATTCACCGGACCGGAAACGCAGGCTTCTGGGTCGGGTCACGCGGAATGAAAACAGCTGGTCCGTCCAATGCCGGACAGAGGTTACGGTTTCGCCATACGGCAGAGTTTCGACAGTCTGGGAGGGAGAGAAAAAATCTGACATAAAAGCTCTTTCAACGCTTAGCCGGCAAGGCCAAGCCGTGATCGGTAGGATTCAAGTTTCGGCAGGCGGTCACGCCATTGCGCTTCGGGCTGGCGTTGTGCCATTTGCGGGCTGATTTCCAACTCGTCAAAGCCGGTTCTGATTGCCATTGGATACTGATCGGATATCAGATCGCCGTGGGCGCGCAAAGTGCCTTTGAAGCCCAGTCTGCGCAGGCGCTGTCCAAGGCTGAAGCCACGTCCGTCCGCACTGGAGGGAAAGGCAATGCGGATCAGCGCAATGGCACTGAAATGCGGAACCAGAGCCTGCGGGTCTTCATCATTTTTCATATCGACGAACAGGCCGCCAAGGGCGGCAATCGATTGCAGTTCCTCGACATCGAGAAATTTGCAGGGCTCAATCGGCGAGGGCGAAAACTTGCCCTGCCGGACGAGGATGCTGCGGGTTGTTTCTTCGACACTCATTGACTTGCCTCCGTTACCGGCTTGCCCTGAACCAGTTTACCCTGAACCAGTTTGCCATCGACCAGATGGATACCGCATTCAGTCTTGTCCTGTCCTTGCCAGCGGCCGCTGCGCGGATCATCATTCTTGCCCACCGGCAAAGTGCAGGGTGAGCAGCCGATCGACCGGAACCCACGATAGAACAGCGGATTGCGCGGCAGTTCATGGCGTTCAAAATAGGCCTTGATATCGCCCGCCTGCCACTCGGCCAGGGGGTTGAATTTGTGTCTGCCCTGATCATCCAGTTCCTGCACGGCCAATTGTGCCCGCGCTTCGCCGTGAAAGCGTTTGCGGCCACTGACCCAAGCATTGTACTGGCACAGAATTTTCTCCAGCGGTTTGATCTTGCGCAAACTGCAGCACGAATCCGGGTCGGTCAGATGCAGGCGGCCGAACGGATCGGTATCCCGCGCTTCATGAAGATCCGGCAGCACGCGGATGACATTGCGTAGACCAAGCGACTGGGCCAGTTCCAGCTGATATTGCAGAGTTTCCTCAAACAGCATCAGCGTATCTATGAACAGCACAGGTACATCGGGATCAATCCGCGAGGCAAGATGCAGCAACACGGCGGATTCTGATCCGAAGGACGACACCAGAGCAGCCTTGCCATGGATTTTATCGCCGAAAACCCTGGTCAGCAGAGCCAGGGCTTCCTGCTCGAGCTGGTCAAAATTTGCAGATGGTGCAAGCTGGTCGGTCGGGCGTTCAGGCAGCACGCGCATCATCAGCCTCCTCAGGGTAAAGAGCCGCCAGGAACGGCCCGGCTCCAAGACGTTTATAAGTGTCGATGAACGGCTCCTCATCAAAGGCCCGGCATTCCAGATAGGCATCAATCAGGCGGTCGAGGGCCGCCATCAGGGCATCAGCGGAAAAGCCGGGGCCGGCGCGTTCGCCGACAGACATGTTTTCCCGGCCGTCGCCTCCCAGAGTGATCTGGTAAAGCTCTTCGCCTTTTCTCTCCAGACCGAGGATTCCGATGTGTCCGACATGGTGGTGGCCGCAGGCATTGATGCAGCCCGAAATCTTGATTTTCATATATCCGATTTCACGTTCCAGGCCGCGCGCTTCAAAATGCGTCGCGATTTCCTGGGCAATGGGAATCGAGCGCGCGGTTGCCAGCGCGCAGTAATCCATTCCGGGGCAGGCGATGATATCGGAGATAAGTCCGATATTTGCGGTTGCCAGGCCGGCTTCGAGCAGGCGCTGATAGACCAGCGGAATATCGCTCTGGCGGACATGCGGCAGGATCAGGTTCTGTTCGTGGCTGACCCGGATTTCATCATGGCCATAGAGTTGCGCCAGTTCGGCTACCAGCCGCATCTGGTCGGCAGTGGCATCGCCCGGCGCACCGCCCACCGGCTTCAGCGATATGGTGACGATGCCATAGGCAGGGTTCTTGTGTTCGGCAATATTTGTCTCGACAAAGGCGCGGAAGGCGGGATTGGCCTGCTGCGCATCTTCAAAGGCCAGCGAGCGTGTATTGTTGAATGGCGGCGGCGCAAAGGCGGCCTCCATATCGGCAATCAGCTGTGCCGACGGACTGACAAAGGTCTCGTGAATGGATGCAAAAGCCGCTTCAATATCGGCCTTGAGCGGCTCCAGGCCGGTTTCGTGGACGAGGATCTTGAGCCGCGCCTTGTATTTGTTGTCGCGGCGGCCATGCAGATTGTAAACCTGCAGAATGGCTTCAAGATAAGGCAGCAGTTCCTGTTTCGGCAGAAACTCGCGCACGGTCTTGGCGATCATCGGGGTGCGGCCAAGACCGCCGCCAACCATGACCTCATAACCCGGATCACCGGCCTCGTTGCGCACCATCCGCAGACCGATGTCGTGGGAGCGGATCACGGCGCGGTCGTTCGGCGCGCCGGTAATGGCAATCTTGAATTTGCGCGGCAGATACTGAAACTCGGGATGGTCGGTTGACCATTGCCGCAGCAATTCTGCGGTCGGGCGCGGATCTTCAATCTCATCGGCAGCGGCACCGGCAAAATGGTCCGATGTGACATTGCGGATGCAATTGCCAGAGGTTTGGATGGCATGCATCTCGACCTTGGCCAGTGCTTCCAGAATGTCCGGCACATCGCCCAGTTTCGGCCAGTTATACTGGATGTTCTGACGCGTGGTAAAATGGCCGTAGCCCTTGTCCCAGCGCTCTGCAATATAGGCCAGCTGCCGCATCTGGACGCTGTTCAGTGTGCCGTAGGGCACCGCAACGCGCAGCATATAGGCGTGCAATTGCAGATAAAGACCGTTGCGCAGGCGCAGTGGCTTGAACTCGTCCTCCGTCAGAGAGCCGTCGATCCGCCGCGCCACCTGGCTGCGGAATTCCGCGGTACGGCTGTTGACGAATTCGAGGTCAAAATCATTGTAGTGATACATGATCTAGGCGCCTTTTGAATGTGTGATTGGGGCGACTGTCTGTTCGCCCGCCAGATCGATTTTCTGCGCTGTTCTTTGCGGTGCCAGATAATCGATGCTGGGACCGTTGAGGCGGTATTTTTCCCGGAAATGGGTTGGTACCGGAGTGCCGTCACTGCCAATCGCAACGTCAAGCAGATAGGCGCCGACGATCAGATCCTGGCGGGCATCGCCAGTTGCCAGCAGGGCCTCGGCGGATGCTTCATTTCGGGCAATTGCGGCATCGGCAATGTGACGCGACCAGCTGTTGCCAGTCGTCAGATAAACCACATCACCCTGCATCAGGTCATTTGCCGAGACGATTTTCGAATTAAACGGTTTTGCCATCACGCAGCTCCAGCTTGATGTTTGGGTGGCAGGGCGGCAAGGGCTGCCTGTGCGGATCTGGGAGCAAGGCCGAACATGATGACGGCCGGGCCGGGCAGATCTGCATCACTCAGCGTTCCAGGCAGGGACTGAAGATCGGTTACCAGCAGGGTTTCATCCGGCCGCGATACATTGAAGGCCACCGTCACCGGGGTTTTGGCATCTGCGCCATGCATCATCAGCCGACCGGTGACAAAGCGCGCCGAGCGTTTCGCCATATAAAAGGCGGCTGCCGTGCCGGGACGCGCCAGAGACTGCCAGTCCTGCTCAGCAAAACCTTTGACATCATGGCCGGTGAGAATGCGCAATTCCGAATTGCGCCCGCGCCGAGTCAGAGAAACACCCATTCTGGCAGCGGCTGCGGATGCGGAAGTTATGCCGGGAACAATGCTCCACGCAATTCCAGCCGCATCGAGCGCCTCGGTTTCTTCATCGAGCCGACCGAACACGGCTGGATCGCCGGATTTCAGACGCACAACATGATGGCCACGGGCGGCATGATCGATCATCAATGCATGGATGGCATCCTGGCTCATGGCCGTGCCGAATCCGGTTTTGCCGGTTTCCTGCAGCACCGCTTCACGGCGCGCCAGTTCCAGAATATTGCCGGACACCAGCCTGTCATACAGAACTACATCCGCCTCATGCAGCACGCGGCGAGCTTTCAGGGTGAGCAGTTCCGGATCGCCAGGACCGGCTCCGACAAGGCTGACATGGCCCGGCCGGCCGGTGGCGTTGGAATCAGCATTTTGCAGGGTCTCGGTAAAAAGCGTTTCAAGCCGCTCCACCACCGCGGTCATACCGCCATGATTGAGCGCCTTATCGCCTTCCCCGTCATAGAATCTGGCCCAGAAGGCGCGCCGTGGTCGGCCGGGCGGCAGCAATTCGGCGCGCGCCCTGAAGGCCTGTGCTATCCGTGCCAGCACACCAAGCCTGGCCGGAAGCATGGCTTCAATTTCGGCCTTGATCTTGCGCGCCAGAACCGGAGCGGCGCCTTCCGTGCCAATGGCAATCGTCACCGGGTCGCGGTCGACCAGAGCAGGTGTGATAAAGGCGCTGGCTTCCAGATTATCCACCACATTGACAAGCGCGCCTTCCTGGCGGGCTAGGTCTGCAACGCGGCGATCCTCGCCGACTTCATCATTTGCCGCGTAAAACAGCGCTGCAGCAGCGACATCACCCGGCGTCAAAGCCCGTTCATGCAAAACAATTTGTCCCGCTGTGGCGAGTGCAACAATGGCTGAAACCGGCAGCGCACCAAAAACCTCAATGCGGGCTTCTGTCTTGATCAACAGCCTCAGCTTTGCCAATGCAGTTTCGCCGGCACCGGAGACCACAATGCGGCGGCCGCGCAGATCGAGAAAGACGGGATAATGGCGCATAATCCACCTGTGAAAGAATATTTTACTAAATTTGGGGGATTAGAGTCGGTATTTCTAGGAATTGGTTTCCGTTTTCACCCGATAAAGAAACAAATTCCTCTTCATATTCGCCAAACGACAAAAATCTTCCGCGACTCCAGGCGGATTTCCCGACTGAACCCTTTGTGCATGCTGTTTGAAGATTTGTTTTCCGCGGCATTCTGGCGGCCTGCCGGAGTGCGTGCACAGGCCTCATTGCAATCGTGCAAATGCTGATTCCCGGCACCTGTCGTCGGCTTCAGGGGCGCTTACGAGTGATCTGTTTCTAGCGGCCTGACAACGCAGCGATCAGCGATTTTCTGATGGCGCCCGGAAGTCGTCTGAAAGCGACTTTGGCACCAGGTTTCAGGTGGCGATCCCACAGGCCGATATACAATCTGCCCTTTCGCGTTAGCGCGGCCCGGTAGCTGGCCATGGCGACCGTGTCATTCGACCAGTCGCCCTGATAGGCTTCGTAATTTCCAAGATAGTCGATCATCGGTAACTGATGTTCAATCGCCCATTTCAGACTTTGTTCCATTTGCACCTTGCCAGCTGAATAGTTGCGGTGATCCCAGTCAAATGATCCGAGGAAGCAGTAATAATGCCGCTGCTGGATAAACCCCAGTTCAATGGCGATCGGTTTTCCGCCGGCTGTCAGGATATAGACCAATGCGCCTTCGCGCGCGGCGCTGTCGCCTTGCAGGGCCATCAGAAATTCGGCAACGTTGGGGCCGGAAAAGGCCGCCATGTTGCGGCCGCTTTCTTTCAACCATTTGCGCTTGAAATCCAGGGCCTGCGGAATCGCTTTGCGATAGGCGTCGGTGCCGCCAAAATGCACCTCAAGTTTGACTTCACCCAGTTCCCGCTCAATTTTCTGAAAGCGGCGGCGACGGCCCCGGCGGACAGATTTGCTGAACGAATCCTGGAACGGTTTCCAGCTTTCAATTGTGTCAAGCTTCATCACCAGTGAGACTTCTTCGGTCTCCCGGTCAATGTTGTCTTCGTCGAGAATGGCGGCGATCTGGCTGGCTTGAGGAAAGCGTTTGAGCAGGATTGCATCGGAGTCGAAACGCTGGCACAGGTCTTTCCAGCACAGCCGCATTTCCGCGATCGGCAGCACAGCCGTATCCAGCAGAATATTGCTGTATTGGGTTAAGGGAGCCCCGATGCTGCGATGAAGTTTGAGGCCCAGGGCCCTGTTCTCCTGCATCAGCGGAATAATACATGCCAGCTGACCGGTGCGGCGAATGGTCACCAGTTGCAGTTTCCGGGCGGATATATCTCCAGCGCCTTCAAGGTAGAAGCTGCACCAGCTGGCGCACCAGTCATAGGTCTGGAAATATCCAAGGCCGTCTGCAACCCTGGTTTCCAATGCGCGCCATTCCGCCTCCAGGGCACGCAAGGCGTCCGGTGTGTCATGAATTTCAATATGCACCGGTTCGTCAGCCATCACGGGACCATTGGGCAAATCGACCGTTTTCGCGGTCAGCTCAGGGTTGCTCGGAAAGTCCATAATTCTCCTGATTGTGCGTCAGGACAGCTTCAGAGCGCTCTGGCGCAAAAAGACTTCCTTTTTTTCGAAATTACAGGCTTTGAGTTACTTCACCGTTAAATACAACTTGGGATTCTTTTCACCATATTGCGTAGCTTCAAATTCAAGTCATTGATAAACAAATGGAAATAGTTGATGACTTTACAAATTGTTAACCATGCTGAAGGTGAAAGGCCAACAGGCGATCACGTAGCCGGGAAAGGCCAATTCCGCCTCCTTGCCTGACGTGACTGAAGCATTCTTACCAAAAGCCGTCAGAGGGCCCGGCTAGTGCCCGCTGCATCAACGCAAAGCATTCCCGGTCAAAGTGTCGAACAGATGCATGTTGTCCGGTTCAGCACTGAGCTTGACAGTGGCCCCGAGCTTCGGCGGCGTTCTGCCGGAAGCTCGTGCGATCAGCTCCTGTTTGCCGATAGACACATAGACCAGAGTTTCAGAGCCGAGCGGCTCCAGAATGCTGACCTGACCTTCAAACTGGCCATCCTCTTCGCTGACCCGCAGATCATCGGGGCGCAACCCAAGTGTCACCGGTCCGGCCTGCTGCGAACCGGCTGCGACCGGCACCTGCCAACCGCCTTCCAGATGCACCACACTGTGTTGCAGATTTCCCTGCATCATATTCATCGATGGCGCGCCGATGAACTGGGCGACGAACATGTTGGCGGGCCTGTGAAACACGTCAAACGGCGTCCCGATCTGCTGAATATGACCATCTTTCATGATCACGATGCGGTCAGCCATGGTCATCGCTTCAACCTGATCATGGGTGACGAAGATGATGGTGTTGCCGACGCGCTGGTGCAGTTTCTTGATTTCCAGCCGCATCTGGGTGCGCAATTGGGCATCCAGATTTGACAGCGGTTCATCAAACAGGAACGCTGCCGGATCCCGCACCATGGCGCGGCCAATGGCGACGCGCTGGCGCTGACCGCCGGACAATTCATTGGGGCGCCGGTCGAGCAGTTCGGTCATGCCGAGAATTTGCGCGACCTCAGCAATACGCGCCTCTTTCTGCGGCTTTGATACCTTTGAGGTGCGCAGGCCAAAGCCGATATTCTTGCGAACCGACATATGCGGATAAATGGCGTAATTCTGAAATACCATCGCAATGTTGCGTTCTTTCGGCTCGCGGTTATTAACCAGTTCGCCGCCGATGTAGACTTCCCCTGCGGTGATATCTTCAAGACCGGCAATCATGCGCAAAGTGGTGGATTTTCCACAGCCCGAGGGTCCCACCAGCACGACGAATTCGCCATCGGCCACATCCAGGCTGATGCCGTGCAGGACCTTGGTCTTGCCGTAGGTTTTTTCAAGATTCTTGATTGAGACCGTGGCCAAATTACTACTCCTGCGTCAATGCGTTGAAAGCGCGTTGCAGGGCATCGCCCGCCGCCGCTTCACGGCTTGCAATAAAGGCCGTCCTGTTTTGAAGATCAGCCAGAGTGGCCGTGTAATGGGCGAATGCGTCGTCCATCGCTTCGGGTGCCGGTCCGCCGGTGCGGTTGCGCCGGGCGACAAAAGTCCGCGCGCTGACGGCAGACACGAAATCATCTTCGCCAAGGGCAGGTGCGCGGTCAGCATGAGCCAGGAAAGCCCGGAAGAAGGCGGGGAACCCATCTCCCAGGGGCTTTCCCGCTGCGATCACCGCGCGGGCGGTCGTTGCGGCTATTTCGTGAGCCTGGCGGAAGGACAGGCCTTCGTTGCGCACCAGCGTGTCGGCCAACTCTGTGATCGTTATGCAGGCAGCATCACTGTTGGACTGGACCTTTGCACTGTTGATGGAACAGGCATCGATCACCGCAGCCAGCAGCTTCAGCATCCGGCCGCCGCTGTCAAAGGCGGCATAGCCGGCCTGCTGCACCTCGCCCTCGCTGTCATTCATGTCGGTAAAGGGCGTATTGTGCATGGTGTTGACGATCATGTCACAGCGCCCGCAGGTGACAGAAGCCATGTGGCGCATATGTTCGATCGGCACCGGATTGCGTTTTTGCGGCATGATTGAACTGATCTGGACCAGGGCGTCAGGCACATGGAGCTGCCCGACTTCAAACGCGGTCCAGAACTGAAAATCCTGCACCAGCCGTCCCAGATGCAGGAAAACCAGTTTGATCGCTGAATAGAGGGCGGTGATGTAATCCACAGAGGCAATGCAGCCATAGGAATTGCGCAGCGGTTCTGAAAATCCCAACAAATCCGCCATGCGCTCGCGGTCAATCGGAAAGCCCGATGTTGTGATCGCCGCTGCCCCCATCGGGCAGTGATCGAGGCCGTCGCGGGCGGTCTGCAGCCGCTGCAGATCGCGCAACAGTACTTCCAGCGCAGCGCTGAGATAATGGCCGAATGTGGTCGGCTGTGCCGGCTGGCCATGGGTATAGGCAACAATCAGTGTATCGCGCTCAGTGCGGGCTTTTTGCAGCACCACATCAGCAAGGCCGTAGCCCGCCCCGATTAACTTATCAACACGCTGTTTCAATGCCAGTTTGAAGATGGTGTGGTCCATGTCGTTGCGCGAGCGCGCAGTGTGCAACATTCCGGCCACATCGGGCCCAAGGCGCTGTTTCAGTTCTGCTTCCACGAGAAAGAAATAATCTTCATATTCGCCGCTATAGCTGAGGGCCGGAACATCCACGGTGCGGTCGATGTCGACAAGCGCGTTGGCAATTGCTACGGCCACGTCGCGTTGTAAAATGCCGGTCTCGGTGAGCATCACCAGATGCGCCCGGTTGATGCTGCGAACTGCCTCGACATAATGCGCCTTGGTGGTTTCAAACAAGGGCGCCAGAACCGTGTCCTTATAGACCGGATGGGGAAAGCTGGACAGATCGGTCATCCCTTCAGGCCTGCCATCACCACGCCGCGAATGATAAAGCGCTGGAAAATCAGGAACACGATCAGGGTTGGCAAGGTCGACAGCGCGGCTCCGGTCATGATCAACTCCCATTCCACCTGCTGCTCGACGCTGAACGTCGTCAGCCCGACCGGCAGGGTATACAGCTCCTGGCTGTTGGTGACGATGAGGGGCCAGATAAAGGCGGTCCAGTTGCCGAGAAAGACAAAGATGGCGAGCGCCGCAAGCGCCGGTTTGACCAGCGGCATGGCAACGCTCCACCAGATCTGAAATTCATTGAGCCCGTCAATGCGCGCGGCTTCGAGAAAATCATCGGGAACGGTTTCAAAAAACTGCTTCATCAGGAAGACCCCGAAAGCGGTCATCATGCCGGGAAACATGATGCCCCAATAGGTGTCGAGCCAGCCCAGCTTGGTGCTCATCAAATACCAGGGAATGACCAGCATTTCGGTGGGGATCATCAGCGTCGAAAGGATCGCGATGAAGACAATGTAGCGGCCCGGAAAGCGGAATTTGCACAGCGCATAGCCAACCAGACTGTCGAAGAACACATTCGACACCGTGGTCAGCGTGGCAATGATCAACGAATTGTTGAACCAGTTGAAAAAGCGGCCATCCTCCAGAACCAGCTGATAGTTCTCAAGCGTCGGCTCTTCAGGAATCAAATTGAGATTATAGACCTCGAACGGAAATTTGAACGAGGTGGAGAGCATGTAGATAATCGGGGTGATCATCAGAATACCGCCGGCAAACAGCAGCAGCCAGCGAATGAACTGGGCATAATTGCGGGGCGGACGCACGCTTGCCGTACTGCTGCGTTCTTTCAGCAGCGCCTGGGACGTGGGTCTGACGGACAGATCGGTTGTGGTCATGTCAGCGGTCCCTCAGAATGCGCAATTGCAGCAGGCTGACGGCGAGCAGAACCAGAAACAGCACCACGGTTTGGGCGGCGGCATAACCCATATCATACCGGGTAAAGGCGGTTTCATAGATCATCAGCACCAGGGGTTTGGTGGAATTGAGCGGGCCGCCGGGATTGTTGGTGGTCATGTTGAAGACCTGATCGAATATCCGGAGAAATCCGATCGAGGAAAACACCACCAGAAACACGATGGTCGGCTTCAACAGCGGCAGGGTAATTTCCCACAATGTTGCCATCGGCGAGACGCCGTCAATGCGCGCAGCCTCATAGTAGGTTTGCGGAATGGCGCGCAGCCCGGCCATGAAAATGATGATCTGAAACCCCAGTCCGGCCCAGACCGCAGGCGCCAGAATGGCGGGCAGTGCATTGGTGGTGGAATTCAGAAACTCGATCTGCGGAATGCCGAATGTGGCCAGCGCATTGTTGAACACGCCGATGGGTACCGGCTGATAGAACCAGCGCCAGACCCAGGCCATGGCAACGGCGCTGGTCATGAATGGCAGAAAGTAAAGCGCGCGGATGGTGCCGTGCATGAACCGCACCTTGTCGATCTGATAGGCAATCAGAAAGGCTATGACGAGGCTCAGCGGCGTGCCGATGATGAGATACAGAAAGGTGTTTTTGAACACCTTCCAGAACACCGGATCGTTGAACAATTTGATGTAATTGTCGAGCCCGGTCCAGGTCCGTGCGCCGAGCAGGTTCCAGTCCTGAAACGACACCAGTATGGCATTGGCGGTGGGGTAGAACCGCACCACCACATAGAACACGGTGGGGACGGCCAGAAAACACCAAGCCCAGACGATCTGTTTCTGCGATATCGAGAGGTTTTTGTAAAATGCCACGCGACGTGCCGCCTGAATTCAATGCAATGAAGGACGCTGCCCCGGCGCGCTGCAGCGCCGGGGCCAGAGGCTAGTTGTAATATTCATCGAGCAGTTTCTGCTCGGCTTTGGCCCCTTCCGCCAGACTGTCTTCCAGCGACTGGTCTTCCAGATCCGTGCGGCTGATCATATCGACAATGATCTGACGCTGTCCGCTTTCATTGGCAAAAACCGTGGTGTGGGCATATTCCAGGCCTTTGATAAACGGCCCGAAGACAGGATCAGCAGCATTGGCCTCGGTCAGAGCTGCAGAGGGCTTGGCGGGCAGTTCCCCGACCGTATCAAGCCAGATCTGCATGGCTTCATCAGAGGTGACATAGGCCATGAACTTGACCGCTGCTTCGTATTTTTCGTCCTTTGCCTTGGTGGTGATGGCGTTCACCCAATAAGATGCATAATTGGATTTCGTGCCATCGGCTGCAGCGGGCAGTTCCGCCACACCCCATTTCAGGCCGCGGACCTTGTCGAGCGCTCCGATGCGGAATGATCCGTCGATATGCATGCCGGCGCGGCCCGCCTTGAAGGCGGCCTGTGGTTCATCCATGAAGCCGACCTTGGTGACGCCGTGCAGATCTTCCAGATCGGTATAAAATTTCAGCGCGGCCAGCCCGGCCTCGTTGTTGTAGTTCACCGTGGTGTAATTCTCCGTATAAGGGTCACCACCGAATTGGCGTATCAGACCCTCGCGGAACCAGTGGTGGTCCTGCGCCGTCATGCCGGTGGTAATGCCAACTGTTGTCAGGTTGCCGGCCCCATCGCGCTTGGTGAGTTTCTTGGCTGATTCAACCAGTTCATCCAGCGTGGCAGGCGGTCCTTCAATGCCGGCTTCTTCAAACAGTCTTTTGTTGTAGAACAGGGCCAGCGAACGGACCGCTGTTGGCAGTGCCATATAATTGTCACCGCTCCTCATGGCCTTCACCATGGGGAAGAATTCAGCTTCAATTCTGTCCGGTGGAAACTGATCGGCCGGCAGAGGCTGAATCAGATCTGCCTCGACATAATCGTTGAGCCAGCCGTAAAACAGCTGGACGACATCGGGGCCTTCGCCGGCGGGAATTGCCGCTGCGACTTTGGTGCGATAATCGGCATAGGGAAAATGGGTTGTCTTGACGGTGATGTCAGGATTTGCCTTTTCGAAATTTGCGATCAGCGTTTCCATGGCCGTTATGCGCGCTTCAAAGAAATACTGCCAGTATTCGATTTCAACCGCTTGCGCAGCAACGCTGCCGCCGGTTGCCATCGCGGCGGTTGCTGCACCTAATATCCATTTGCTAAACTGTCTCATTGATTCACTCCGTTTTATCCATCCACCCTGCGGTCCTGTATGCCGCAAATTGCTGGCACGCAGACTCACCCGGAGGCGAGCCGGCGCGCATTCACCACCATTAAGTCAAGTAAGTTGAGTATTCAAGTTTATTGACTTAATAGAGGTGTATGAGACTGGAGCGCAGCAGACCCATCATTGGCTCGAACGCAGAAAGAACCCGCCTGCATAATCGCCAGGTGGTGCTTGGTCTTGTGCGCCGCCATCAACCGGTGGGCCGCGCCGAAATTGCACGGCAGTCGGGTTTGTCGACCCAGGCGATCAGCAATATTATCGCCGAACTGGAAGACGAGGCCTTTCTCCATACAGCGGGCCGCCAGACCAGGGGCCGAGGCCTGCCGGCGGTGCAATATATGCTGAACAAGGAGGGCGGCTTTGCGCTGGGTATCGAGGTCAGGCCGGACGCGATGTTTGCGGCCCTGGTCAATCTTGCCGGAGAGCCCCGGTTCACACAGCGTGTCGCGCTGGGCTGCAGTGCACCGGCGAGCGTAACCGCCCTTGCCAATGATCTGATGCAGCAAGCTACAGCGCAAATCGGCCTGTCCGCCTCTGCGCTTCTGGGCGTGGGTGTGGTGATGCCTGGCCCATTCGGCCAGATCGGCCAGATCGGCGAATCTGCTCCGGTGCGCTCGGAACTGGAAGGCTGGGAGGGGGTGGATCCGGTGGGATTGTTCGAGCAGGCTCTGGGAACTCAGGTGGTGGTGGAAAATGATGCCACTGCGGCTGCGGTCGCGGAGCGCATTGGCGGTGTCGCCCAGAATTTGAAATCCTATTGCTATATTTATTTCGGGGCCGGTCTGGGGCTTGGCGTCGTGGCTGATGGCCAGGTGATGCGCGGCGCTTACGGCAATGCCGGTGAGATCGGCCATGTCACAGTCCAGTCGGGGACGCGCAGTGGCCACCTGGAAAGCTTTGCCAGCCGGATTGCGGTCCGCGATCATCTGGCCGCTGCAGGGCTTGCAGTTGAAAATGTGGATGATCTGAACCGGCTGCACCGGCAGGGTAACCCGCATCTGTTGGCGTGGATCAGAGAGGCCGCTGCACCTCTGTCGCAAGCCATCGGCATGGTTGAAAATCTGTTTGATCCGGAGGCGGTGATCCTCGGCGGCGCGATGCCGGATGCCTTGCTGGATGATCTGATTGCCATTCTGGAGTTGCCCGATGCCTCGGTTGCCCGCCGCGAAGGCCGGGCCTTGCCGCGCGTGCTGCGGGGCGCTTCGGGGCGTATGACAGCGGCACTTGGCGGCGCTGCCCTCGTCATTCATGATGCCTTTACCCCGCGCATTGTTGCGCGCGTCTGATCCGGGAGCCGTGTGATGCCGAAGACTGAATCTCAACGCATTGTGGAGCAGATGCAGGCACCGCGCATCACCGCCCTGTGGCGCGCCCTGCAGCCGTTGAAAAGTGTCGTGTCATTTATGAATAGCGGCGCGCATCCCGATGATGAAACGTCCGCCATGCTGGCGGCTCTGGCGTATCGGGACGGGTTGTCGCTGTCCTATGCCTGCGCCAACAGGGGCGAAGGTGGGCAGAATGATATCGGCACCGAGACCACGCGGGATCTCGGTGTGCTGCGCAGTGCCGAAATGGAGCGCGCTGCAGAGGTGCTCAATCTGCGTCTTTACTGGTTGTCGGAGACGCCGCAAGACAGCATTTTCGATTTCGGGTTTTCCAAAAGCGGCGCGGAAACCCTGGCGAAATGGGGCGCTGAACGGACGCTGAAACGGTTTGTCGAAATTATCCGCAGCGAACGCCCCGATATTCTTTGCCCGACCTTCCTGGATATTCCCGGGCAGCACGGCCATCACCGGGCCATGACGCAATTGGCGCATCAGGTTATGGACGCTGCCGCTGACCCAGATTTTCCGGATGTCGCCCAGGCCCCCTGGCAGGTAAAAAAACTCTATCTGCCGGCCTGGTCCGGCGCAGGCGATGCCTATGATGATGATCTGCCGCCGCCGCCCGCTACCTTGACTATCAATGCCAATGGGGATGACCCGGTGACCGGCTGGAGCTGGGCTCAGATCGGCCAGCAATCACGGGTGTTTCACCGTACCCAGGGGATGGGCCGATGGGTGCCACACGGCACGGAGAACAACTGGCCGCTGCATCTGGCACGCAGTTTTGTCAGCGGCGGCGACGACACGCTGAGCGCTGGCTTGCCGGCGGATCTTCAGGAGCTGGCGGACTTTACGGATGCTGGGGCCGTTTCCGGGGCCTTGCAACAGGCTCACGCTGCCTGTCTGGCGGCACTGGAAAGCTTCCCGCATTTCAGCGCGGTTTTGAAGGCTGCAACAGATGCGTTGAAAGCAATTCGTATCGCCTATCAGTCCTGTCCGGAGAGCTGTCAGGATAACGTGCTGCACCGCCTGTTGCTGAAAGAGGCGCAATTATCTCATGTGATCCGGATCGCCGCCGGTGTTGAATTGCGTCCCGGGCTGGAAAAGGATGCTCTGCGGCCGGGCGAAGCGGTGGGCATGGCCATCGAGACCAAACTCAGCGCCAACCGGAATGTCGAAGTGAAGCACGAAGCGGTGCTGGCAGAGGGCTGGCGGGTTGAGGGTGACATGCTCTCGGTCTCCTCGCTGGCACCGGTATCCGACCCCTATCCCTCGCGCTATATTCCAGCTCATGCAACTGCCCCGGCGATGCGGTTGCTCATCACCTATGATGGCGTCACATCGCAGACCAGCATCGGCTTTGAAACACCGCCTCTGGTGCTGCCTGACAGAAGCGCGACCCTGGTGCCGGATTGCGCGGTGATTAATCTTGCATCCCCGGCAAGACAGCTTGCCCTGACAATTGGCGAGATATACCCCGATACCGCAAAACTGGAACTGGTGTTGCCTGATCACTCGGGGGATCACTCGGGAGATTGGCAAGCCGCGCCGTCAGCGACAGGTTTTGCGCTGACAGTGCCGCAGGATGTCGAGGCCGGTCTTTACGACATTCCGCTGCAACTGGACGGACAAACAGCGCTGAGTGTGCGCCATTTTGCCTATCCTCATATTGCATCGCGAATCCGCACATTTCCGGCCAGTCTGGAATTGCGTGTGATTGATGCAAATTTGCCGGATGTGTCGATTGCCTATGTCGGTGGCGGCAATGACCGTGTCCCGCACTGGCTGCGCGCCATGGGCCTGACCGTCACCGAGTTGACTGATGAGCAACTGAGCGCATCCGAGTTGAAGCGGTTTGACACGTTGTTGATCGGAATTTTCGCCATGCGCACGCGTCCGGCACTCCGCAACGCAATGACGATGGTGCATGCCTGGGTCGAGCGGGGCGGGCATCTTGTCACCCTCTATCATCGGCCCTGGGATGGCTGGGACCCGGACAAGGTGCCGCCGCTGCATCTGGAAATTGGCAAGCCGTCGTTGCGCTGGCGCGTCACCGATGAAAATGCCGAGGTCACACATCTGCTGCCACATCACAAGCTGCTGACTACGCCGAACCACATCGGCGTCGCAGACTGGGCCGGGTGGCACAAGGAACGCGGGCTGTATTTCGCTAAATCATGGGCCAGTGACTACAAGGCCCTGTTGTCGATGTCTGATCCGGGCGAAGAGCCGCATAGCGGCGCGTTGCTGTCTGCAAGGTTTGGTTATGGCCGGCACACACATACGTCTCTCATTCTGCATCATCAGATGGAGAAGCTGACACCGGGCGCATTCAGGCTGATGGCGAATCTCGTCGCCAAAGCATGAAGCAGCGGCTGGCCGGCGCATCCAGTCACGACAATCTGCAGGCAGGCCTCTGGCTGATTGCCGATATGAGCCTGAACATCTGGGCGATTTCCATCGTCAAGGCGCTGGGCGGCCTCTACCCTCCCTGGCAGATCGTGTTTTTGCGTGCGCTGGTGGGGCTGGTGCTGCTGACGCCGTGGATCTGGCGGGGCCGGGCGGCGTTCGCGAGGGTGGACCGTCCTGGCCTGCAGATGCTGCGTGTGGCTTTGTCCACCATTACCCTGACTGCCAGCTTTTTCGCGGTGGCGCGCCTGCCGCTGGCGCTGTTCATGACTATGAGTTTCACCCGCCCTTTATTGCTGATCGCAATGGCGGCACTGCTGCTGGGAGAAAAAGTGCCGCTGACACGCTGGCTGGCGGGCGGCGTCGGACTTGGCGGAATTGTTGTGGCGCTGACGCCGGACAATGTGGCCTGGTCCTGGGGTCTGCTGGCGGTGATGGTCAGTGTTGTCTGTGGCACGGCGGCGATCATTGTCACGCGCCGGCTGAAAGGCACTCCGATGGTGGTGATGATGGTCTTTTATACGGCTGGGCTGGCGGTGCTGACCGCGCTTCCGGCGGTGCAGACATGGGTGACTATCGACCCCGGACATTTGCCGTTTCTTCTGTCGGTCGGAGTGTTTTCGCAAAGCGCCCAGTTCTGCTTTTTACAGGCGCACTGGAAAGGCGATGCCGGTTTTCTGGGTCCGCTTGGCTACAGTAGTCTGATCATTTCCGGCGCTGTGGGATTTCTGGTGTTCAGTGAAATCCCGACACTCAACACGATTGTGGGGGCGGGTATCATTGTGCTGGCGACGGCGCTGCTGTCAGTGCGCTCAAAACACTGAAGCGAAAAACCGCACCGACACCACAACCAGAAATACACCAAATGCAAGTTCCATCTGACGTTTCGACAATCCGTGGGCGAATTTAACGCCAAGCGGGGCGACCAACATGCTGATCGGCATGATCATGCCGAACGCCAGAAGGTTGACATAGCCCAGCGAAAAGGGCGGCAATTGCGGGTTGCCCCAGCCATTGATGATGTAACTCAGCGTTCCGGGAACCGCGATCAGCACGCCAAGGCCGGCAGAAGTGGCAACAGCCTGATGGATAGGACGTCCATAAGAAGTCATGAAGACATTGTTCAGATTACCGCCGCCGATCCCCATGAAGGTGGAAATGAAACCAATGGTGAATCCGACTGCGCCTTTGGTCGGCTGGGCCGGCAGGTCCGTTCCCAAGCTCCAGCTTGCCCGGTTGAACAGCATTTTGATAGCCATTAGCATGGCAACAACGGCAAAGATGATTTTGAGCGCTTCGCCTGAGGCAAAAGCGACGATGACGGACGCAACCATCACCCCGAGCGGCGTCAGAATCAGCCAGTTGCGCAACAGCTCTTCGTCAGGTGCGCCGCGTTTTTGATGTGCCCGGAAGGACCGGATCGACGTTGGAACAATAATGGCCAGCGATGTACCGACCGCAATATGGGCCTGAACAGCAGGCGCCACGCCTTGAAAATTCATGAATTCCACCAGAATTGGCACCAGAACAGCACCGCCGCCAATGCCGAACAATCCGGCCAGAATGCCGGTCACACCGCCGGCAAGTGCCATGGTCAACACCATGATCAGCAAAGTGCCTGTATCAAAAGAAGAAAGCATATAATTTCACCCGACCCGATTGTGACGTACCGATAGACTATTGCCGTTCAAACTCAACGGTTAATTCTCGCCGGCCCGCCGGGGCGACGGGATTCGATGAGATCCAGAATATGCCGGCCTGCGATCTCGACCGGACCATTATTGCTGACATGAATGACAGGCGTCCGGGCTTTGAATTTCAGCGCGCCCTGAGCCAGTCTGGCTGTCAGGCTGGTGTCACTGTCGCGGCGGCGATGGGCAAGGCGTTCTGCCAGAACTGCCGTATCGACGTCGAGATGAATGATCTGCAGATCAGCGAACACAGCTTCCATTTTGGTGAGGGTCCGGCGCGAGCCATTGACGATGGCAAGACCGCCTGTGTCGAGATGATCGATGACCGAAACGGGAATGGCGTAGTGCAGATCATGAGCCCGCCAGTTGAGCGCAAATGCGCCGCTGTCGCGGGACTGGTGGAAGGCTTCTTCGCTCATGGTTTCGTGATCTTCATGGTGCGCGTCGGATATCCGCGTCACAATCCGGCGCACGAACAGGATGTCGGCCTGGCCGGCCAGACGGGTTCGGAGCCAGTTCAGCACCGTGTCCTTGCCGGAGCCGCTGGGTCCGACCAGCACAAAGATCATGCCGGCTGCGGTCTGCTGCATCAGATGACCCGGTTGCCCTGACGCCAGACCGAGCGGACCACTGGCACTCCGCCGTTTTGGCGAACGCGGACCAGATCGGCACGCAGGCCGGCCGCAATGCGCCCGCGATCCTCCAGACCCACGGCCCTGGCCGGATTTGCTGTCACCATGGCTATCGCATCGGGCAGGTTGATCCCGCCCTCGGCCAGAATGAACGGTGCATGTATGATGCTGAACGGCACATAGTCGGAGGACAGAACATCCAGAACGCCGAGCCTCGCCAGATCGATGGCGGCAATATTGCCGGAATGGGAACTGCCGCGGACAATGTTCGGTGCACCCATCAGCACGCTCAGCCCGGCTTGATGAGAGGCGCGCGCCGCTTCCAGACTGGTGGGAAATTCCGCCAGCCGCACACCACAGGCGATGGATTCGCGGACATGATCGAGATTGGCGTCATCATGACTGGCGAGTGGAATGTTGCGCGCATTGCAGATGGCGGCGAGCAGTTTGCGATGCTTTTGCGAATAGCGCTCGGAGCTGGCAATGCGTTGCTTCAGCAAAGTGTCGAAGGCCGCATCAGACAGGCCCTTCATGGTCTTATAGTACAAAATGTACTGCTCCATGTTCTGAAACTGCCTTTGACCCGGCGCATGATCCATCAGCGACACGAGGCGGACTTCCGGAACATCATCGAACAGTTCAAACTGCTCGACTACGTCCGCGGCGGAGACTTCGCAGCGCAGATGCAGCAGATGTTCGGCACGCAGCCGGTTGTCGCGCCCGGCCTGCTGCAGAACCTCTGCAAGCTGGCGCATCTCGCCGCTTTCATGATCGTCGGCAGCGTGCGTTCCCATGCGCAGACAATCAAAAACCGTGGTAATGCCGGACGCGGCAATCTGCGCGTCATGGGACTGGATCGCAGCCGTTATATCCCAGCGCAGACCCGGCCGCGGCGCGTAGTGAGTTTCCAGATGATCGGTGTGCAATTCGACAAGGCCGGGCAGCAGATAATCCTCGTCAAGATCGTCGCCGATAGACGAATGTCCTGGGGCGACATCGCTAATATATCCGTCGCGGATCTGAATCGAACCATGGATGATCTCACGTTCAAGAATGATGCTGGCATTGCGGAAGACGGTTTCAGAACTCACGACGTGGCGGCCTTTGCAGACAAAGATGATTTGAGTGGGATCGATGTATGTACCATGAATGGACCACCTGTCTGACGCTCGCAGAACAGCGTCAAATGATCGCAGATCAGGGGTGCGCTCAACAAAGGCTGAAACAGCGATGTCAGCGCCTCTTCCATTTTGTTGACCTCCGCGTCCGGCACCGGGCCGGTCAAGGTCATGTGAAAGCGGAATGCATCGAACACGTAAGGGTAGCCCCATTGTTGCAGATAGGCGCGGTGTTGCGCGCTCAATTGCTCCGGCTTGCGTCTGGCATAATCGGCGGCAGCCAGAGGCGCGCGAAAAGCCTCAAACCCATCAACAATGTCGGCGGCAAACTGATTGAGTTCGGCACCATCGCGCTCCGGCACCAGCGCGAAAAACGGGCCAAGGCGTCCAACCTTCAATTTTGGCATGGCAAAGGCCGTCCGGTCGCGGGCGAAATTCTGCAGCGCGCTGACCAGCTGTGTGCCATCAACTCCCTCTGCCAGATGGAACGGCGCTTTCAACGTTGCGTGAAACCCGTAGCGGCGCGGCGCTTTGGCCAGTTCAGACAGGCGTGCTGCGGAGAAAGCGGGAATCACAGGCCGGCTTTGCGGCTCGCCGCCAAAGGCGTCGCGCCCAAGCCATGCTGCCGCCAAGCGCGTGATCGCATGGTCGACAGGCGGTGTATAGAAAATGGCATATCGCATGGGGCAGGACGGCCTTTTTGAGAATGCGCCGGGGTGACGAGCGGTTTGCCGGGATGCCGTATCATGGACGAATGATTGCGCCCAGCAGTCTTATGATGGCTGCACCTTACAGTGTTGCTGAAAGTTTTGAATGCTTGCCCTCAATTTTCAAATGGAACAATGTCCCGCAGTGCCCTAAAAGCGGTTCATCTCAGATCATCCGCGCGCTGCTTTGCGCATTCCATTGCCCTAAAGGACCATGCCATGACCACCGAAATCGATTCCCGGCTTGAAATTGCCAAGTCAATTGCAACACAGGCAGGAGAGCTGGCGCTTGGCTTTTTTCAGGATATCGGTGCGTTGGTCATCGAGAGCAAAGGTGTGCAGGACATGGTGTCAAATGCGGACAAGGATGTTGAAACCTTCGTGCGCGCGCAGTTGAACAAACACTTTCCCGATGATGGCATTGTCGGCGAAGAACATGCCAGTGTCACCGGAACTTCCGGTTACACATGGGTGATTGACCCGATCGACGGAACGGCGAATTTTGTCAACAATATTCCGGCATGGTGTGTGATTCTGGCCTGTGTCCATGATGATGAAACGAAAATCGGTGTGATTTTCGAACCCTGCCATAAAGAGTTGTTCTGGTGCGCGAAAGGGGCTGGATCATTCGTCAATGAGCGGGCGATGAAAGTGGCGCAAAGCGCGGGATTTCATGATGGCAATTTCGGTGTCGGCATGAGTGGCCGCACTGAATCCTCCATGGTGGTGGATTTCATTGCAAAGCTGGCGGAAAAGGGCGGCCTGTTTTTCCGCAATGCTTCCGGCGGCCTGAGCCTTGCCTACGTGGCCGCCGGCCGGCTGATCGGATATGCCGAGCCGCATATGAACGCCTGGGATTGTCTGGCCGGGCAATTGCTGATTGCCGAAGCCGGTGGCAGTGTGGAACAGCAAAGCGCCGATGACATGCTGGTGAATGGCGGCCGCGTGGTAACCTCCATGCCGCTGATCTTTGACGATCTGGTTGCCATGAGCGACGCGGCCTTTCCGGTCAAATAGAGGTTTTTGATTATTGTCTATATTCCAGCAGCCATGATGCAAACCGAAACCCGGCCGGAAGTCGACTTTTCCCGATATCGCGCAGCGATCTTCGATCTGGACGGGACGTTGGTTCATTCTGAACATGCCTGGGAGGCGGCAAAGATAGAAGTCCTTGGCCAATACGGGCATGTGCCGTCGCGAGCGCTGCTTGATGCTTATATCGGGCGCGGGCTGGCGGGGTTTCTCGATGAGTTTTTCGGCCCGTCGCTGGGCCCGGACAGGCGTCGCGAAATCGGTGACGAGATCGGAGCGGTAGCGGACCGGCTGCTGCCGGGGATGCGCGAAGCGGTGCCGGGGGCATCTGAGCTGCTATGCAGCCTGCATGACGCCGGACTTCGAATTGCGATATGTTCGTCCTCACCGCGCCGCCATATTGTAAGCGCGCTGGACATGCTTGGCATTGCCGGCCGGGTTGAAACCATTGTCTCGGCTGCCGAACTGCCACGCGGGAAACCTGACCCGCTGCCGTTTACTGCAACGCTTGAGGCGCTTGATCTGAGCCCCAGGGAGGCCTGCGCATTTGAAGATTCATTGCCTGGCGCAACGTCTGCTTTTGCTGCCGGACTGGAAGTTTTGGCTATCGGCAAGGGGTGTACAGGCCCGGATTTCGCATTCTGCCAGTTCAAGGCGGAGCATTTTGCAGAGCTGACGCAAAATGGCCGGTAATCCGACCCGCTGACACTTAGTCAGGGGGCCGGAACCATATAAAATATTTGCGATCATCCGGCAGTGCCGGACCCCAGTCGTTCCGCCTGATTGCCGCGTCTGTTGCCACGTTTTCAGGCGGAATTATTGCTTAGCCGCTTAAAGAATTGATTGTCCGTGACAAATTCTTGTCCTAGGTTGTCACCGAGACGACAAGATCTCTTGGAGGACATTATGAAACACACATTTACAATGATTTCTGCAGGCCTGTTTGCCGCGCTGATGGCGGGGCCTGCGATGGCAGCTGAAAAACTGACTTACTACTGCAGTGCCCAGGAAGACTGGTGCCAATTAATGGCAAACGGTTTTCAGGATGCAAGCGGCATTGACGTCAACATGACACGCAAGAGTTCCGGTGAAACTTTCGCCCAGATCAAGGCCGAAGCATCGAATCCAAAGGGTGATGTCTGGTGGGGCGGTACCGGTGACCCGCATCTTCAGGCGGCTGAAGAAGGGCTGACCGAACCGTATGTTTCGCCGATGCGCGAGGAACTGCAGGACTGGTCGATTTCCCAGGCCACATCTGCTGGCGACAAGACCATCGGAATTTATTCAGGTGCGCTGGGATATGGCTATAATTCGGAACTCCTGGCCAAGAACAACCTGCCTGTTCCGGCCTGCTGGAAAGATCTGCTGAAGCCTGAATATAAAGGCCATGTGCAGATGGCAAATCCGAATTCTTCCGGCACCGCCTACACCACGCTTGCCACCATTGTGCAGCTGTTTGGTGAAGAGGAAGGCTTTGAATTCATGAAAGGCCTGCACAAGAATATCAACCAGTATACCAAGTCCGGATCGGCTCCGATCAAGGCTGCGGCGCGCGGCGAATCCATAATCGGCATCGTGTTCATGCATGATGCGGTGGCCCAGGCTGTGGCCGGCTTCCCGATCAAGGTTGTCGCGCCCTGCGAGGGCACCGGCTATGAAATCGGCTCGATGTCAATCATCAAGGGTGCTCGCAATATGGAAAACGCCAAGAAATTCTACGACTGGGCGTTGTCGAAGGAAGCTCAGGCCCTGGCGCTTCAAGTGAATGCCTTCCAGGTGCCGTCCAACAAAATGGCACCGACATCTGACAAGGCACCGGATCTGGCCTCCATCAAGCTGATTGATTATGATTTCGGCAAATATGGCTCCAGTGACGAGCGCAAACGGCTGCTGAAGAAATGGGATGAAGAGGTTTCCACGCTTCCGCAATAAGCCAGATATATGTCATCACCGCAAAAAAAGACCTTCCCGGTTCTGATCTTCTGGATCGTGATCGGGTGGGTCGGCTTTCTGCTTCTGCCATGGTACGGGATCGAGGATTTCTGGACATTTGCGTGGCTGGTCGATGGATATCCCTGGGACAGCGACTATGCTCCGGGGATCTTTCTGATAGCGCAGGGCGAAAAGCTCTGGCTGGCGCCGCTGCTGATTCCGCTGATCCTGTCGTTGTTCGCGATTCGGCTCGATAAAACACATAAACACTACGCTCGACTTCTGATCCTCGCCGGTTCGCTGGGGTTTGCCTGGTTGATCGCCCAGGGCTTCGGCATAGGGCTGCGCGGCTGGTCCTATGGCTGGCTGGAGGCGGCATTCGGTCCGCTGGATGACCGCCAGTTCGGCATGGGTTACGGGGCGATGTTGCTGTCCGCCTGTTTTCTGTTTCTGCTGACCCAGGGCATCGCTGCGCGCGGTGCCATCAACGGCGATGTGTTTGTCGTGTCTTCCATCGGTTTCGTTATCGCGGTGGTCGGTGTGTTCGTGTTTTTCCCGATTGCCAGAATGCTGATTGCCGCCTTCATCACCGAGGAAGGCGGTTATTCCGTCTCGGTGTTTTTTGCCAAATTCCTCAGCAACCGGTTGTGGGGGCTTGGCTGCCTGTCGGGGGCGAAATGCGGTGCGGCATGGAATTCACTGCTGCTGGCCGTTCTTGTCGGATTTCTGACAACCGGTCTGGGACTGGTGTTTGCGCTTGTGGTGACGCGCTCCGGGTTCCGTTACAAGCGCCTGCTGCGGGCGCTGACCGTGTTGCCGATCATCACACCACCGTTTGTGATCGGGCTTGCCCTGATTCTCCTGTTCGGTCTTTCCGGCTCTGCCACGGTGTTCGTATCCGATCTGTTCGGCTTTCAACCGACGCGCTGGATCTATGGCATGCCGGGCGTGCTGATCGCTCAGCTTCTGGCTTTCACGCCGATTGCGTTTCTGGTTCTGATCGGTGTGGTAGAGGGGGTCAGCCCGTCAATGGAAGAAGCGGCGCAAACCCTGCGCGCCAGCAAATGGCAGGTTTTCAAAACCGTTTCGCTGCCGCTGATGCGCCCCGGCCTTGCCAATGCGTTTTTGCTCGGCTTCATCGAAAGCATGGCGGATTTTGGCAATCCGCTGGTTTTGGGGGGCAATTTCGACGTGCTCTCGACGGAGATTTTCTTTGCCATTGTCGGCGCGCAATATGATCAGGGCCGCGCCGCTGTGTTGGCCATTGTGCTGCTGGCCTTCACCCTGTCGGCGTTTTATGCGCAGCGTTTCTGGCTTGGCAAGAAATCCTACACCACCGTGTCCGGCAAGGGCGATGCGGGGATTCATCCGCATATGCCGGACGGGCTTGCCATCCCGGTCTATATCTCGGCTGCCATCTGGGCACTATTCACCATCGTCGTCTATGTGATGATCATCTACGGTTCGTTTGTCGAATTGTGGGGGGTTAATAATGCGCTGACCTTCAAACATTACATCACCGCCTTTTCGGTGCGGTTCGATGTCGAGGGTGTGCGCTGGACCGGCTCTGCCTGGAACAGTTTCTGGACCACAGTGCAGATCGCAGCACTTGCGGCACCGTTGACAGCGGGCATCGGATTGCTCACGGCCTATCTGCTGACGCGGCAGACTTTCGTTGGCAAGAATGCCTTTGAATTTGGCACGATGCTGAGTTTTGCAATTCCCGGCACCGTGATCGGGGTCAGCTACATTCTGGCCTTCAATGTACCGCCGATTGAACTTACCGGCACGGGGATCATACTGATTGTCAGCTTTATCTTCCGCAACATGCCGGTGGGTGTGCGGGCCGGCATCGCCTCGATGAGCCAGTTGGACAAGAGCCTTGATGAAAGCTCTCTAACCTTGGGCGCAAACAGCGCGCAGACCTTCCGCCGGGTGATTCTGCCGCTGCTGCGTCCGGCAATTCTGGCAGCACTGGTCTATTCATTCGTGCGCGCGATGACCGCGATCTCGGCGGTGATCTTTCTGGTCAGCGCCGAGTATGACATGGCGACCAGCTATATTATCGGGCGTGTCGAAAATAATGATTACGGTCTCGCCATCGCCTATTCGACAACACTTATCTTTGTCATGCTGGGGGCCATCGGCATTCTGCAACTGGCGGTTGGCAAGACGGATATCGGCCGCCGCATGAGCCAGCCAAAGCAGTAAACCGGAATGAGGATCGACCCATGACAATTGCGAAAAGCAGCAAGGCGGCATCCGTTTCCTTTCGGAATGTC
This sequence comes from Pararhizobium sp. IMCC3301, assembly GCF_030758315.1. Taxonomy (NCBI): domain Bacteria; kingdom Pseudomonadati; phylum Pseudomonadota; class Alphaproteobacteria; order Hyphomicrobiales; family Rhizobiaceae; genus Pararhizobium; species Pararhizobium sp. IMCC3301. Next base: position 1,993,066 of record NZ_CP132336.1, on the reverse strand, counting down.
AAGAAAGTCTATGGCAAGGACGTGCTGGCGGTTGATGATATTTCGCTGGAAATCGCGCCGGGGCAATTGGTGACGCTGCTTGGCCCGTCGGGCTGCGGCAAGACCACCACACTGCGCATGATTGCCGGTCTGGAAATGGCAACACAGGGCCAAATTCTGATTGGCGATCAGGATGTCACCAAACTGCCGGCGACCGACCGGGATGTCTCCATGGTGTTTCAGTCCTATGCGCTGTTCCCGCATATGAATGTGCTGGAAAATGTATCCTACGGACTGAAATTCTCCGGTTTCAACAAAGTGGAAACACGCGAGAGGGCGCTGGCCGGGCTGGATCTGGTGGGGCTCAACGGCTACGCCGACCGGCTGCCCTCGGAGTTGTCCGGTGGTCAGCAACAACGGGTTGCGGTCGCGCGCGCTCTGGTACTGGAACCTCAGGTGCTGCTGTTTGATGAGCCGCTGTCCAATCTGGACGCTAAATTGCGCCGTCAGGTGCGCGAGGAAATCCGCGAAATTCAACAAAATCTGGGGCTGACCGTGGTGTATGTCACCCATGATCAGGAAGAGGCGCTGGCTGTCTCGGACCGTATTGTGGTAATGCGCAACGCTCAGATTGCCCAGGAGGGCAGCCCGCGTGATCTTTATGAATTACCCATTGATGCCTTTGTCGCCGACTTTATCGGCGAAGCCAACCTAGTTCCCTGCACAGTCGAGGCCGTGGAAGGCGATGTGGCAACCGTCAGCGTCGGCACGTACCAGCACAAGCTACCGGCCCGTGGCATGGCGCCGGGTCCAGGAACTCTGGCGGTGCGGCCAAGCCGGGTGGAGCTGACGGACGAAGCTTTGGAAAACGCTATCGAAGCGACGATTACCAAGGCAACCTATGTTGGCAGCCATATGGAATATACGGTGGAAACCAGCTTCGGCACTCTGTTTGCAGTGTCCGGCAATGTCAGTTCGATATTCGAAACCGGCGCGTCAGTGGCGATGAACTTCGCCAGGTCCGGCCCGGTGCTTTTGCCGAAGAGCTGAGGCAGCCGGTATTTTCAAGCTTTGAGGTGTAATGTCACCAGAACGGTGCTGGACGCGCCGTCTTCAAACCTGGCGCGTACGCGCAACCAGTTGCCGAATTGCGACAGGCGGGCAACGGCAATGTCATCTGTGTGTTGCGGCATGGCGAAACTGGTGCCTTCCGCAATCCAGTGCATGCCGTCCGCTGAAATCTCGACAATGCCTGTCGGCTGGGGTCCGGCGGAGGGCTTCAGCGCACGGATGAAGAACACCGCCTCGCGGGCCCAGCCGCACTCATACGGTTGCGTGGCGGCATCGGCGGTCCACCGCTCATTGCGGGCAACAATCGCTGTGTGGCTCTCAGGAAGCATCAGAAATCCCCCGAAATACAGACTGAATCGACATAGAGGAAAGCGCGTTTGGCCACATCGGTTTCGGCGAACAGGGCAAAGTTCAGCATGCACCACAGATTTTTCATTGCCGGGATGCGAATGGATTCAAATTCCGAAAGGTCAAAATTGCGGTCATTGCATTGGAAGGACAGGGCCTTCATGTCCTCAAGATCAAAATCAAACCGCAGATAGGTCCAGTTCACCTTGGTGGGTATTTCATTGTAACACAGGTTCTGCGCGCCGCCGGGCAAATCAAGCCAGCCTTCCGGTTGCAGATGATAATGACTTGCGGTTTTGGTGCCATCGCCAATCGGCGTGAAGTCAGTGGTGCGCGGCTTGAACTGCCATTTTTGCGCGTGCTGGCCGTTTTCGGCATTGAGAAAGCGTATATGTGGCATCACTCGTTCGGCGTTGGTTTTGTCCTGATCTCCACCCTGCAAATCAAACAGAAAACCGACCGAGCGGACGTCGGTTTCGCTCAATTGCAATTCTGTCGCTTCCGGTTTGAAGGTGAAATAAAGCTCGAAACGGATCGGGCCGCGTTTGCGGAACGTATGGCGCTTGATGGCGACATTCTGCGCTCCGACGACCGGGCGGGTGGCAATTTTCAGCGCATAGGAACTGGTTGCAGCGCCATGCGAGCCGGCATCCCAATGGGACAGCGTCGACAGCATCGGGCTGGTGTGCTGAGCGTAGCCGGGCAGCATGGTGTCGAGGCTGTCCTCGTAATTGCCGACCAGTTGAGACCAGCCGGAATAGCCGTTTGCAAAGGTGTCGAAACTGATGATGCGGCGCAGCGGATCGAACCGGCTCATTGCCGGGTCACTCAGGCGCAAGGCGCGCAGCAATGTGGTTTCCAGCTCCTGTCCGGCGGATTCCTGTATCACCTGGCTCGTCTCCTTTTCAGCGCAATTCACTAGGGGGTCCGCAATCGTTCGACCACGTCCCAATTGATCTCAAGGCCGAGGCCGGGGCCGGTTGGCACACTCAGCTGACCGTCTTTCTGGCGCATGCTGGCGGATGCCAGATCGGCAAGTTCGGTCTTGAAGGGGCTGAGATCGCTGTGACATTCCATCATCCGCAGGTTCGGCATGGCGGATGCGACATGAATGCTGGCGGTTTCACAGACAATCCCAGACATGCCGATATGGGGGGCATAGCCAACATCACAGGCATGGGCGAAATCTGCCATGCGCCGCGTTTCAGTGACGCCGCCGGAGCGCGCAATATCGGGCTGCAGCACTGACAATGTGCGGTTTTGCACCAAACGCCGTGCCTGATCGACGGTGAAATTGCTTTCGCCTGCTGCCAGAGGAACAGTGCAGCGCTGGCGCAATTCCTCATAGCCGGCTTCATCTTCCGGTTTAAGCGGCTCTTCAAACCAGAAATAGCCATTAGCTTCCAGGGCTCTGGCCACTTCAACAGCTTCGTCCAGCTCATAAGCCCAATTGGAATCGATACACAGTTCAATCGCATCGCCAGCCCTGCGGCGCAGCCTTTCGATCCGGCGGCAGGATTCGCCGACCGGACTGGCGGTCTTGACTTTGATGCGGGGAAACCCGGCTTCCAGATAGGCATCTAGTTCTGCGTCGGCCTGGGCGTCGTCCACCCAGTTGATCGAAGCGGCATAGACCGGAATGGAGGTTCGGCCTTCGCCGCCGAGCAGCTTCCACAACGGCATGTTGGCGGCCTTGCCAAGAATGTCCCAAAGCGCAATATCGACGCCGGCTATGGCTTCAAACAGCATGCCGCCGCTGCGGCCGGACAGCGCCCGGCGCATGGACTGCCAGTGCGCACTGATCTGATGCGCCGGCTGCCCGACGAGACGCGGCTTAAGCGTGGTGTTGATCAGTTCGGCATAGGCTTTGGGGGCAAACCGCGCCAGAGTTTCGCCGATGCCTGAAATCCCGGCATCGGTGCGAATTTCCACCAGAACAATCGAGACATGTTCATAGGTGCCCCAGGAGGTCACCGTGGATTTGGGAAGTTTTTGCGTCAATGGATGGGCGATCACATCGGTGATGGTGATATCCGGTGCAATCAGGCCTATTCCCTGAGGTGTGATGTCAGGCGCGTTCATTGGCAGATCCCTTTTTCCGCACGAATTTCAATGGCTGCGGATTGGTGGAAAAGCTGTCTCATTGATCTGTAACTCCATCTGGATTGGCCGGTTTTAACGCAAACAACTCAACATAGCAAATAAATAACATAGTTGCTATGTTGGCAGCAGCTGTGCTAGAAACGGTTGAAATGCGAGGAGCTGGCATGGCGAAAGCCACTACAGACAATCTGACCTTCAATACGCAGCGCGCAGCGCCGCTGCGTCTGGCCGACACAGTGTCCGACGAAATCGCGGCCGCTCTGTTTGACGGGCGCATTGCGCCGGGCGATGCGCTGCCGTCCGAAGGCGAGATTGCGCGCCAATTTGAAGTCAGCAAACCGATTGCCCGCGAGGCGCTGCGACTTCTGGCCGGAGCCGGACTGATCCATACCCAACAGGGCAAGGTGGCGCGCGCCAAGGCGATGACCGGGGAGCCGCTGGACCGGATTTACGGCTATGCGGTGCGCTCCAGCCTGAAACGCCTGCAGGAAGCCAATGAAATGCGGCTGGTTCTGGAGTCAGGCATTGCCGGCCTCGCGGCCCGGCGCAGGGCCAAAAACGGCCTGACAGTAATGCAGAAAGCAGTTGAGAAAATGAGGACCTCGATTGGTCAGCCTGAAGATTTCACCGAAGCGGATATCGACTTTCATCACGGCATGGCGCTGGCCACCGGCAACACCATGATCCGGATCCAGGTCGAGGGCATGCGCTCGGTGCAGCGCGAAGTGTCCGAGTTGTTTTCCCGGCGCAGCAACCGCACCACTGCGGATTGGAAGGCCACCGTTCTGCGGCATCAGGCGATTTACGATGCCATTTCAGCCGGCGATGAGAGCGCCGCCCAGAAGGCTCTGGCCGAACATTATGATGCCGCCAATATTGCTTCCTTCGAGGTAGCCAATGGCTGATCGGACAGGCCCTCTTTCTGGGAAACGTGCCTTCGTGACCGGTGCCAATTCGGGTATTGGCTATGCAATTGCCAGCGCGCTGGCGGCCGACGGGGCCGATCTGGTGCTGCATTGCCATGGCAGTGCACGGCCCAGCGATGATATTGCGCATCTGTTTGATACCTGCCCGGTGCTTGAGGCTGATTTTCTGCACCATCAGGCCGTGTCTGATCTGGCGCAAGCTGTGCTGGAAACCGGCCCGGTGGACATTCTGATCGCCAACGCAGCGATTGAGGAAAGACGCCCCTGGCAGAATATCGACGCTGCTGCGATCAACGCCCATGTGGCAGCAAATTTCACCTCCCTGCTGTTGCTGATCAGCCATCTGGTGCCTCCCATGGTTGAGCGCAACTGGGGCCGCGTCATCGCCATCGGCAGCATTCTGGCCACCAGGCCGCGCGCCGAAACGGTTGTATATGCAGCCCTGAAGTCGGCACAATTGACAGCCTTGCGCGCCATCGCCCGGGATGTGGCACCGGGTGGCGTCACCATGAATGTGGTTTCCCCCGGCGCAATTGAAACCGAGCGGATGGCGGATCTTTATGCCGATGCAACATTTCGCCAGGTGGTCGCCGCCAAGATTCCCATGGGCCGACCCGGCCGTCCTGCGGACTGCGTTGCGCCGGTGTCGATGCTGTGCAGTGAGGCGGCCGCCTATATTACCGGCGCGGATATTCCCGTCGATGGCGGCTGGGGCATCGGCGATGCACCCGGAAATCTGCCGGAGTCCGGCAGATGACACGGTCTCCGGGTGACCCCTTATTTTCATCTTCAACCGAACCTGGTTTCGGAGCGTTCATTTGTGCATCCGGTCCGGACAGACATCACTTAAAGGAGGAGTATAATGACCATGATCAGAACTAAACTCACCGCAGCAGCGTTGCTTGGCGCCAGTTTTCTGGTGTCCCCGGCAGTGGCGCAGGAACTGCGCTTTACAGTGTGGACGGGCAATGACGCCCATCTCAATATGCTGAACAGCATTGGCACGAGTTTTCAGGAAACCCATCCGGGCGTGACGGTCAAGTTTGAGACCATTCCCGCTGGCGATTATATCCAGAAACTGACATTCCAGTTGGCTGGCGGAACGCCGCCGGATCTGGGCTGGATGTTCGAAAACTCCATGCCGGCCTTCGTTGAGGCCGGTGTTCTTGAAGAACTGACTGACGTGCTGAAAAATGCCGATGGCTATGATCTGGCGGATTTTTCCGCGCCTGCCATGGAATTGTGGAAGCAAGGCGAAGCCATTTACGGCGTGCCTTTCTCAACCTCGCCCTTCATGATGTTTTACAACAAGGACATGTTCGATGCGGCCGGATTGGAAGATCCGCTGACACTGGCCAATAAGGGCGAGTGGGACATGGACAAGTTCCGTGAAGTCTCGGCCGCGCTGACCCAGGCAAATGACGGCAAGTGGGGTTTTGAATTCAAGGATGGTCAGGGTTACGACAGCCGTATCATGCACGCCATCATGCCGCCGATCCGGGTTTATGGCGGCAACGCCTTTGACGCTGGCGAATGCGGCTTTGACAATCCTGAAGCCGTCGCCGCTGTGACCCAATTGCATGAGATGGTGTTCAAGGACCGCTCGATTGTGCCACCGGGCGAACAGGGCGATTTCTTCTCAGGAAGCTCTGCGATGACCATCAACCAGATTTCCCGGGCCTCAAAAATGCCGGATGCTGGTTTCAACTGGGGTATTGCACCTTTGCCAACCGGTCCGGCAGGCGCATCGCCCGTCATCGGTCAGGCGGGTCTGGTGGTGTTTTCCCAGAGCAAGAATGCGCAACTGGCGAAAGAGTTTATCGTCCATATGACCAATGCGGAAAATGTCGCCGTGATGGCGCAGTTCTTCCCGCCGGCCCGTGTGTCCGTGCTCGACAGTGAAGCGTTCATCAATGCCAATGCGCTGATCCCCAGCGAGCAGATGGCGAACGTCAAGGCTGCGATTTCGGAAGGCCGGGTTCTGCCAAGCCATGTGCGTACGCCGCAGATCGAAGCTGCCATGAAGCCACGCTTTGATGCGTTGTGGAAAGAAGATGCCAATGTCGAAGACGCTTTGAAGGCGGTTTGCGCCGCAATTCAGTCCGAGCTCTAGGCTGGAACGCGCGGTGGGATCGGGGCAATGACACCGAGCAAACAGACAGCAGCCATGGCGCGCGGCCAACGCGCGCCATGGTTGACACTGCGCCGACAGGAGACGCTGGAAGCCTGGCTGTTTGTCAGTCCCACCCTGATCGGATTTCTGATTTTCTTTCTGGGGCCGCTTGTTGCGGTCGGTTTTTTCAGTCTGACGGAGTGGAACCTGCTGAGCCAGCGCTCGACTTTTGTCGGGCTTGAAAATTTCAACGATGCGCTGACGCAGAATCCGAATTTCTGGCACGTGGTGCGTAATTCAGCGGTGTTTGCCCTCGGGCTCGTGCCTCTCAACATGGCTTTGGCTCTGACCCTTGCGCTAGCGCTGTCGCGGCCGTTTTTCGGCGTGGTGTTTTTCCGCACGATCTTTTTCGCGCCGGTCATCACTTCGGCTGTCGCCTGGGCGATTGTCTGGAAATTTCTGCTTCAGGGCGAGGCGGGTGCCGTCAACCAGATGCTTGCGGTGATCGGCATTGATGGCCCCAACTGGCTGCGCGAACCGGACTGGGCGATGCTTGCGGTGATCGTTACCCGTGTCATCAAAATGGTCGGGCTCAACATGATCCTCTATATAGCCGCGCTGCAGGCGATCCCGCGCGATTATGAACAGGCCGCAAGGCTGGAAGGCGCCTCGCGCTGGCAAATTTTCCGGATGGTGATCTGGCCGCTGCTGGCGCCGACCACGCTGATCATCATGGTCATTACCACCATCGGGTCCTTCAAGGTGTTCGACCATATCTATCTGATGACCGGCGGGGGGCCGGAAAACGGCACTCTGGTGCTGGCCTATTACATTTACCAGCAAGGCTTTGAATTCTTCAATGTGGGTTACGCCTCTGCGCTTGCCATCATCATGTTCGTGATCGTGCTTTCGCTGACCATAGTGCAGTTGATGCTGCGCCAGAAAGGGTCAGGATGAACCTTTCGCAACCCCAGATGGATCGTATCAAGCGCGTGCTCTGGACGGTGTCGCTGCTGGTCGTCGCTGTGCCCTTTGTATTTCCGTTTCTGTGGATGGTTTCATCGGGCTTTAAGAACGCGGCAGAAATTTTCGGCCAGCCCTCACTGTTCCCTGCAGTGTGGCGCTGGCAGAACTTTCTCGATGTGTTCGATCATCAGCCCTTTGCCCGGCAATATTTCAATTCACTGTATATTTCCGGCTGCGTCACGCTGCTGACACTGGTGATCTCGTCTCTGGCGGGCTATGCGCTGGCACGCTTGCGCTTTGCCGGTGCCGGCCTGCTGATGCTGTTTCTGATTTCCGCGCTGATGGTGCCGGAAGAGGTCACGATCATTCCCAATTTCTTCCTGATCCGCTGGATGGGGTTGATGGATACCCATGTCCCGCTGGTGCTGCTGCCGGTGTTCGGTGCTCATGGTGTGATGGCGACCTTTCTGATGCGGCAGTATTTTGTCGCCCTGCCGAAAGAGCTTGAAGAGGCTGGCAAGATGGACGGTCTGTCGCGGATCGGCATCTGGTGGAAAATCGCCATTCCGATGTCCCGTCCCGCACTGGCGGCGGTCGCGATCATCACATTCCTGCATTCCTGGAACCTGTTTCTGGAGCCGCTGGTGTTCCTGTCGAGCCTGGAAAAATTCACCCTGCCTCTGGCGCTGTCCAATTTCACCGACGCCTATGGTTTGCCGCTGTGGCATCTGCAACTTGCCGCCACCAGCCTGGCAGTGGTTCCGATACTGGGGGTCTATCTGATCGCCCAGCGCCAGATCATCGAAAGTTTTGCCATGTCGGGGGTCAAAGGATGATCCTTTCAACCGACAGACAGCCGGATACCAGCACATGACCAGTCTTGCCCTGAAAAACCTGAAAAAATCCTTCGGTCCCGTCGAGGTCATCCGTGATGTTGATCTGACGATCGAGGATGGTGAATTCATCGTGTTTGTCGGCCCGTCAGGCTGCGGCAAATCCACACTTCTGCGCATGATTGCCGGACTGGAAGACATCACCTCCGGGGAACTGGTGATTGACGGGCGCACCATGAACGACGTGCCAGCATCCAAGCGCGGCGTGGCAATGGTGTTCCAGTCCTATGCGCTTTATCCCCACCTCACCGTGCGGGATAATATGGGGTTCGGCCTGAAGGTGCGGAAAGTGAAACCTGACGAAATGCGCCAGCGCGTCGACGAGGCAGCGGCCACACTGAAACTGGATGCGCTGATGCAGCGTTATCCGCGCGAATTGTCCGGCGGACAACGCCAGCGCGTCGCCATTGGCCGGGCCATTGTCGGACATCCGCAGGTGTTCCTGTTTGACGAGCCGCTGTCCAATCTGGATGCGGAATTGCGGGTGCATATGCGGGCGGAAATCGCGTCGCTGCATAACCGCCTGTCAAACACCATGATCTATGTCACCCATGACCAGATCGAGGCGATGACCCTGGCTGACCGCATTGTGGTGCTGCGCGACGGGCGTATCGAGCAGGTCGGCACGCCGCGTGAATTATATGCAAGTCCGGCCAATGTGTTTGTCGCCCAGTTCATTGGCAGCCCGAAAATGAATATCTTTCCGGCCTCCGGACTGGCTGCAAATTTGTCTGGACAGGATTTTGATTTGAAGGCGGCTGATCAACTCGGCATCAGGCCGGAACATCTGCAAATTGTGCCGCAAGGCGAGGGGCTGTTGCAGGGCCGCGTTTCTGTCAGCGAATATACCGGAGCCGGATCCCTGTTGCATATCGACGTCGAAGGTGCCGGAACATTTCTGGTTGTGCAGGAAGGGCAGGTAGCCGCTGACCATGGCGAGCCCATCGGATTGTCATTTTCAAACGAAAACCTGCATTTGTTCGATGCGGCAGGACTCGCAATCCAGAATCTCTGAAAGCAGCGTCAACTGACCATAAATCTGGAGCTGAAGGGCAGGCTTGCCGCGCCCACAGCTTTGGGTGCCGGATAGAGATTGCCTGCAATGGCGGTGATGCCCGGCAGACCGTCTTGCAGCTGGCGGCAAACCGTCTGGCAGATATCAGGGGGTGCGCTGGATGACAGGATGATTGTATCAACTTCCACGAATTGTGTCAGCGACAGGCATGATTGGCTCAGACGCTCATTCAATGTCTGTTGCCAGATTTTCAGGGTCTGGCCATAATCCGGCCAGTTGGAAGAATGGTCCCAAAGCGGTGCGGTGGGAACCCCCTGTTGGTGCAGGGCCCGTTCCAGATTCAGAATCCCGACATCAAAGCTTAAGGCAGAATTGCCGTTATAAATCTGATGGTTGAGAACCAGCCGTGTGTGAAGTTCGGCACCCAGATAGAAAAACAGATAATCAGTCAGGGGTTTTGCCGCACCAAACATGCTTTCACCGCCAGCCGTCGCGGTGATGTCATTTTGAACAAAAACAGGAAAGCCGATTTCGCTTTCAATCTCGTCCTGCAGGGCGGCATATTTCTGCTCGATTGCCTGTTCCTCACTGTCGACAACAGAGCCGGTTTCCGGCAGCGCCAAGCCAACTCCGGCAAGCCGGTCATACGTACCCTTCGGCAGCATCGCGATGGCTTTCTGGATGGTCTCCAGAAACTGCGGATGGTTGTTGTTCTGGCTCCGTGAAGGGTTAGGCAAAGCGGCGTGAAAACGCACTTCGCCTACGAAATTCACCAGCACGATTTCCGTATTCTTGTGGCCGATGCTGATGCCAACCGAATAGGCGCCATCGGGATTCAGCGCCACCGGAATGGTGGGCGGGCCGACCCGGCCCTGTTCGCGCAAGGCTTTGCCTTTCGAGACCAGCCCTTCCTGTTCCAGCGAGCGCAGCAGAACAGAAATTGTCTGCGCTGAAAGGCCGGTTTTCTCGCCGATTTCCAAACGGGTAATGCCTTCATTCTGGAGCAGCAGCGACAGCAGCAATCGTTCATTGTAGCTGCGCACACTGACCGCGTTCAGTCCGGTGGCCCGGTCTGCGATGCGCAACGGATTAGGCGGGGCAAATCTCATATCAGGCATGGGACCACCCGATGGATTCCACTTCGCGGGCAAGCGCCACGCCAAGGGTTTCATGCGCTGCCTGGTTGATGTGAAATCCGTCAACCGGATCGCAGTCGACTACGGAGCCGGCATCGAAGAAATGAACTTCCAGGGAATCGGCCACAATTTCGAATTGCAGGGCCAGTTCATGAGATTTCTTCTGGGCGCCGGAAAAGATCGATTCCCATTCCATGATGTCATCGCGCATCGGCGGTGGCGCGACAATCATGATTTCGGGAACCGCTCCCCCGGGGCCCGGTGCCAGTTCCTTGATGTCATAGATCAGACAGCCAATGCCCATGGCAACTTCCGAAGCCGGCTGATTGAATCTGACTTTCAGATCATTGGTCCCGAGCATGATGATGACCAAGTCCAGAATCGTATGGCTCTGGATACAGGGCCACATATAGGTCCGCCCGTTTTTATGCGGGCCTTCAATGGGATCATCGCGCACCGTGGTGCGCCCGCTCAAGCCTTCTTCGACAATATGCCAATTTGGGCCCAGCTCGCGCGCCATTACGCCCGGCCATCTTTGTTTCGGGCCGTAGCGCTGCAGCGGAGTTCCTCCGGGAACCTGGCCGTGTGTGTTGGAATCTCCAAAGCACAATACGGAACGCATTAATTTATCCTGTCGATAATAGTCTTATATATTCAATATGTTACCCGCTAATTATCGGGTAGACGCATCGTGGAAAGATGGCACTCCTTTGGTAAAAAGGCAAGAGAGTTTAATATTCATTCAATCTGAATAACTATTGACATTTTAAAACGAGCGGTGCTTTTTAAGTGCCGGGAGGACGTCCTGAAAATTTGAATCCGGCGCATAATACCGGATCAACACGGTTCCATTGCGCTACCGGGCAGGCCTGCATTTGCAGCTGCGTGACCTCAGGACAGATCCTTCCAGAACAGAGCCGGTTGAGCAGTTTTCGCGTTTGGCGGAACGGTGATCCGGCTTTCGGTAGGCAGGGGATTTCGGTCGTTCCGGTCCTGTGACTCCCGATCTCGGGAATTGGAATTCTGAGCCCATTATGGAGGAAAGCTCAATGAAATATACTCTCAGATCTCTGGCCGCAGCAACCTTGCTGACAACGACAATTCTGGCCGCTCCGGCATTCGCCCAGGAGGCGATTCTGATGGACGGCGTGACGGCACGCGCTGAAAACAACCCGACCGTGGAAGCCGGCAAATTCAAGAAGGATGGCCCGTGGGTCATCGGCATGAGCCATTTCGGCGTAAACGCCAATACCTGGACCGTTCAGGTGGCCCATGAAACACAGGGTGCTGCCGATGCGGATGAGCGCATCTCCAAGATAATCATCCTGGATGCGGGTTTTGATCAGAAGAAGCAGGTGTCCGATATTGAGGATCTGATTGCGCAGAAAGTGGATGCCATTATCGTCCAGCCTGTAACGTCCACCTCAGCAGATGCCAGCATCGCCAAGGCGGTGGCTGCGGGCATTCCCGTGGTGCTGCATACAGGCCGCATTGAATCGGACGCCTTCACCACTGAAATTCAGGGTGGCGCGGAGCATTTCGGCAAGGTGATGGGCGATTTCCTGGTTAAGGAACTCGGCGGCAAGGGTAATATCTGGGTGTTGCGCGGTCTCGCCGGTCATCCGGAAGATACCAATCGCTACAATGGTCTGGTGCAGGCGCTTGAAGGCTCAGACATCAAGATCATCTCCGAGGATCACGGAGACTGGCAATATGACAAGTCCAAGAAGCTCTGTGAAACGCTTTATCTGAACAATCCGCAGGTCGATGGCATCTGGTCATCGGGCGCAGACATGACCCGAGCCTGTGTTGATGTGTTCAAGCAGTTCGGTGCCGAAATTCCGCCGATTTCCGGGGAAGGCAATAATGGCTTCTTTGGTCAGTGGATCAAGGACGGATTCAAATCCGTCTCAGCGGAATACAGCCCAGCCCAGGGCGCAGCCGGCGTTCGTGCCGCAGTTGCCCTTCTGGAGGGCAAAGAGCTGAAGAAGCATTATGACTACAATCCGGACGGATGGGATGTGGAAAAAGCCGCAACCTATTATCGCGATGATCTGTCAGCGAATGTCTGGTGGCCAACCGAATTGCCGGAAGAAAAACTCCAGGAACTCTACGGTAAGAAGTAACTCCCAAGACCGCGACTTGTCGGAAGGCGGCGCAACTGCCTTCCGATTCTGCCGGTCCTGTCATGTCTCGTGGGGGTCATGTGCCAAATCTGATTGACATGTCGAATATCTCCAAGGCGTTTGGCGGCAGTGTTGCGCTTGATCGCGTGTCGCTGGAATTGAAGCCGGGAACTGTTCATGCGCTGATGGGCGAAAACGGTGCCGGCAAATCAACCCTGATGAAAATTCTCGCAGGGGTTCACCAGCCCGATAGCGGCGAAATTTTTAGAAATGGTGAAAAATTGATTATCCCGAGCCCGAAAGACGCCCTGGATTTCGGTATTTCCACGGTGTTCCAGGAATTGTCGCTGCTGCCGAACCTGAGCATTGCGGAAAACATGTTTCTGGGCCGGGAACCGGTGAGCGTGTTTGGCAGCATTAATTATGCAGCGATGGAGCGGCAGACCATTGATGCGCTGAAGGAGCTTGGGCTCACGCTTGATCCCTCGACACTGGTGTCAGAGCTGAGCATTGCGGAACGGCAATTTGTCGAAATAGCCCACGGCATCAAGGCCGATGCCGCTGTGTTCATCCTTGATGAGCCGACCGCGGCGCTCAATGCCGCAGATGTGGCGGTCCTCAACAAACACATTGCGCGGCTGCGTGATGCAAGCAAGGCGATTGTCTACATCTCGCATCGCATGGACGAAATTTTTGAAAATTGCGACACGGTCACGGTTTTGAAGGATGGCCAGCTGGTCGGCACCAGACCCCTGTCGGAGATGACCCCGGATTCGCTGATTGCGATGATGGTCGGCCGTGAACTGGCGCATCTGTTTCCGGGCCGCAGCACTGCGATCGGAGAGGCTGTACTTGATGTGAAGGACTTCCGGCTGGAATCCGGATCGCAGCCCTTTTCGCTGACGCTTCACCGAGGAGAAATCGTGGCGCTGGCCGGACTGGAAGGGCAGGGCCAGCAGAAGTTTCTGCGCTCTCTGATCGGGCAATATGTGCCTGCCGGCGGCCATGTGGCGATCAAGGGCAAAACCCTGAAGCTGCCGGTCGCAGCATCAACAGGCGTGCGGCAGTTGCAGGCGCTGGGGGTTGGTTTTGTGCCCGAGGATCGCAAGGAAGAAGGCCTGTTCCTGAATTTGCCGATCAGCCACAATATTGCCATCGGCATGCATGCGGCACGGTGGGCGCTGTCCTTTGCCAAAGACTACCGCAAGATCATCAGCGACACGATGGCCAGCATGAATGTCAAGGCCGCCGGGACCGCAGCACCGGTCCAGTCCCTGTCCGGCGGCAATCAGCAGAAAATTCTGCTGGGGCGCTATCTGGCGGCAGATGTTGATGTGCTTCTCATCGAGGAGCCGACACGGGGCGTCGATATCGGAGCGAAATCGGAAATCTACAAATTGCTGCGCAGCTTTACCGGGCGCGGCGGTGCGGTGCTGGTTCTTTCTCGCGAAACAATTGAACTGATTGGCCTTTGTGACCGGATTTATGTGGTCCATGACAACACGATTGTCAGTGAAATGCCGGCCGGTGAGGCAACCGAACACAAGATTCTGGATGCGGCCCTGAGCGCATGAATGATGGACAGAAGAGTGCAGGCAACGGACCGAATATGAGACTGACCATCAGACAAATGCTCACCGGGCAGAACTCACGCCAGGGAATGTGGTTGCTGCCGCTGCTTGGCTTTATCGTATTTGCCGTGGTTCTGAGTATTCAGACACAACAGTTCTTCAGCGCCGAGAACCTTTACAATCTGGTGGCTCAGGCGATGCCGCTGATCATCGCCGCGATCGGGCAGATGTTTGTGATCCTGCTCGGTGGCCTGGATCTGTCAGTCGGATCGGTGATCAGTTTTACCACCGCAATTCTGGCCCTGGAGGGACCAGGCTTTATCCTGATCCCGGCGGTGTTCCTGCTCGCCGCGCTGATCGGCTTTACCAATGGCTTTGTCGTCACACGGTTCAATGTGCACCCGATCATTGCCACCCTGTCGATGCAATATATTCTCCTCGGCATCACCCGAACGCTGCGTCCGGTTTCCGGCGGCACAGTACCCGATATCGTGATTTCCGCTGTGGCGGGCAGTTTTCTTGGTGTGCCGCTGCCGGTGTTCTGGGGCCTGTTTGTCATTCTGGTTGCCTGGAAGATTTTGCACGGCTCGCGTTATGGTTTGCATCTGTTTGCCATCGGCGGCGGAATTGCCTCAGGGACAACGGATGCGGCACATAATTTCGGCATTGCCGACAAGCGCAATATTCTGCTGGCCTATATGGCCTGTTCCTGTTTCGCCGCTCTGGCAGGCGTGTTTCTGGCCGGGCGGATTGTCTCTGGAGATCCCAATGTCGGTCTTGGCTTTGAGATTGATGCCATCACCGCTGTCGCCATTGGCGGTACGCAATTGTCCGGCGGTGTGGGAAGTCTGCATGGCACGGTGATCGGGGCTATGGTTATGGCTCTGCTCGCCAATGGCATGAACCTGGCCAATATCTCGCCCTTTGTTCAGACGGCCATCAAGGGGGCCATTCTGGTCTTCGTTGTTGCCTTCCAGTCGCGCAAACGGATGGGGCTTTGAAGATGGCCAATGCAATTTACGCAGGCTCTCTGCAGCGCCTTTTACGCGTGCCACCGGCAATTTATGTGTTTCTCATTCTGCTGATCATTCTGTGGATTTCCCGTCCGCATATGCTGAATGTCAACATCATGGGCATCTTTATCCGGCAGGTCGCCCCACTCGGCATATTGGTGCTGGCCCAGCAACTGGTGATGCGGGTCAACTCGATTGATCTGTCCGGCGGCGGCGTCATTCTGCTGATCAATTATCTGATTTCATCAAGCGTGTTTCCCGGCGCATCGCTGTGGTTTTTCGTGCCGATGGCCCTGGTGATCGGGACGGGTATCGGCCTGTTCAACGGCTATATGGTCGCCATGCGCCGCGTCTCTGCGGTGATTGTAACGCTTGCCGTCAGCATCATTCTCATCGGGCTGGTGCAATTCCTGTCGAGCGGCAAGCCGCCTGGTGATGTGCCATCGATCTTCAGTGATATTTACAACACCAAATTCTGGTCGGTCCCAACCCCGGTGCTGTTCTGGGTTTTCCTCAGCGTGCTGATGGCTGTGTTTCTGACGCGGACGGTGTTTGGTCGCTATGTCAGTTCGGTTGGCGAGAATGCGCAGGCCGCGCATTTTTCCGGCGTGCCGGTGGAGCGAACCGTTATTCTGGCGCATACACTGGCCGGGCTGATTGCCGGTATTGCAGCCCTTGTACAAACCGCCTCCATTGCTGTGGGCAGTGTGCGTGTCGGGCTTGATCTGCCAATTCTGGCGGTGGCCGCAACCATTCTCGGCGGTGTTGTTTTCGGGCGCGGTGAGGGCGGTGTCTCCGGCCCGTTCTTTGGCGTGCTGTCGTTTGCTCTGCTGTTCGTGGTGATGACCACCTTCGGGATCGATGATCCGGGCAAACTGGTGGCACAGGGGATGATCATCCTGCTGGCCGCGATCTTCTACGGCGTTCGATCCGCCAAATCCTGACCAATCAAACCTGTACCAAGGAACCTGCCATGTCCGACAAAAAGTCTATCCTGTGTTACGGCGATTCTCTGACCTGGGGCTGGATCCCGGTCGCAGAGGGAGCACCCACCTACCGCTATCCGTTAGAACAGCGCTGGGCCGGTGTCATGGCCTCTCATCTGGGGGACGGCTTTCACATCATTGAGGAAGGTTTGAGCGCGCGCACCACCAGTCTTGATGATCCCAATGATCCGCGCCTCAATGGCAGTCATTATCTGCCGGCGGCGCTTGCCAGCCATCTGCCGCTTGATCTTGTGATTGTCATGCTCGGCACCAATGACACGAAATCCTTCTTCCGCCGCACGCCTTATGAAATTGCCAATGGCATGGCCAAACTTGTCGGCCAGATTGCCACCAGCGCCGGCGGCGTCGGCACGCCCTATCCGGCACCCAAAACACTGATCGTCGCACCGCCGCCATTAACGCCGATGCCGCATCCCTTCTTTCAGGGCATGTTTGGCGGTGGCCATGAAAAAACCGCGGAGCTTGGCGAGCAATACCGGCATATGGCGGATTTCATGAAGGTAGACTTCCTCAATGCCGGTGATTTCATTACCACTGATGGTGTTGATGGCATTCACTTCACGGCGCAGAATAATGCCGATCTTGGCAAAGCCATTGCCGGCAAAGTGCAAGAGATTCTGCAGCAGGTTCCTGCCTGACTTGCTGCATTGCTATCCGGTCGCGCTTCGATAAGATCAGGGTCTGATTGTCTGCAGACCCTGAAAGTTCTCATTTGCCGAATTCCCGATTTCGCTCGCTGAGCCTGTTGCTGCTTGCCGAAGTGGCGGGCATGTCGCTGTGGTTCGTGTCCTCGGCGATTCTGCCGGACATGATCCGGGAAGCCGATATTTCCAGCCTCAGACAGGCCGCTCTGTCAAGCGGAGTGCAAGCCGGCTTTGTAGTGGGCGCGCTGGTGGTGGCGTTTTTCGGACTGGCGGACCGGTTTGACCCGAGACGGATTTTCGCGCTCTCGGCAGTGCTGGCCGGACTGGTCAATCTGAGCCTTGTGGTGTCCGCGCCTGGAAGCACATCGGCCATTATGGCGCGGTTTTTCACTGGTGCCCTGTTGGCCGGGGTCTATCCGGTGGGCATGAAAATCGTCGTCGGATGGGGCCGGAAGGACCGCGGCTTTCTGGTCGGAGCGCTGATTGCGGCGCTGACGCTGGGTTCGGCCTTTCCGCATCTTCTGGCTCTGGCCGGCGGGGCGAACTGGCACGGCACGGTGGTGGCGGTATCTTTGGCGGCAGTGCTGGGCGGGCTGCTCTGTCTGCTGGTCTCGCTGGGACCGTATCACGCGGTTGCGCCGCGCTTCAATCCGCAGGTCATCGCCACGGCTTGGACCAACCGGCGAGTGCGTCTGGCCTATGCCGGCTATCTTGGCCATATGTGGGAATTGTATGCGATGTGGGCCTGGATCGGGCTGGCGAGCGCCACCTCTTATGCGCTGACCATGCCTGAAGACCAGGCCGTCAGGCTTGCCACAATCACCGCGTTTACAGCGATTGCCGCCGGGGGCCTCGCCAGCGTGCTGACCGGGCTGGTGGCAGACCGGATCGGCAAGGCCGAGGTCGCGCTGATTGCGATGCTGGTCAGCGGCAGTTCCGCGCTGGCGGCGGCGCTGACCTTTGGCGGCCCGGCCTGGCTGACCTTTGTCATCGTCGTGATCTGGGGCATCAGCATCATCCCGGATTCCGCCCAGTTCTCCGCGCTGGTCGCCGATCACTCAGCTCCGGAACAGGCCGGCAGTCTGATGACCTTTCAAACCGCCCTCGGCTTTGCCCTGACGATTGTCACCGTGCAGGTGACGCCGATGCTGGCGACGGCATTCGGCTGGCCGCTTGTGCTGGCAGGGCTGGCGCTCGGCCCGCTGTTCGGCTGCGTGGCAATGTTGCGGCTGCGGTCGATACTTTAAAGCTTGGTGCAGGCAGGTTTCGGTGCGCTGCATCTGCATGCAATCAGTCCAGCGGACGGCCACGCAACCAGACGGATCTGATATCCAGCGCTTCATCCAGATGGATCATATCGGCTGCCGCGCCCGGCTTCAGATGGCCGTGCAGCGTATCGGCACCAAGACATGCCGCCGGATAAAGAGATGCCATGCGCAGGGCTTCGTCGAGTTCCACCCCGACGGTGTGAACCATGAAGCGGACAGCGGAGATCATATCCAGATCGGCACCTGCCAGGGTGCCGTCCTCCAGCACCAGCCTGCCGCCTTCGCGGCGGATGGTGCGCCCGTTGAGGCTAAAGGATTGCAGGTCAGTGCCAATCGTCGACATGGCGTCGGTAATGAGGAATATCCGCCCCGGTCCGCGCTTTGCCGCCAGTGCAATTGAAATTGCCGCAGGATGAACATGAATGCCGTCGGCTATGAGACCAACAGAAAGACTTTCCGTGTGAAGCGCTGCACCCACCAGACCGGGTTCGCGGTGGCCCAGCGGACTCATGGCATTAAACAGATGAGTCACAGCGCCCGCGCCGGCGATGGCGGCAGCAGCGGCGGTGTCGAAACTGGCTTCAGTGTGGCCAAGACTGACCAGTATACCGGCTGACGAAAGCGCGGCAATCTGTGCATTGGTGACAGATTCTGGCGCGACCGTGGTCATCAGAAAGGGCAATGATTGACGGGCCTGTTTGATACAGGTCAGATCTGTGTCATTCATCGGGCGGATCAGTGCTGGATCATGAGCGCCTTTGCGGGCAACCGACAAATGCGGCCCTTCAAGGTGAAGTCCGAGAAAGCCCGGTTGTTCCGCCCTTGCCGCTGCAATACCGGCCTGCAGTGCCGCGTCGCGGATTTCCGGCGTATCGGTGATCAGTGTCGGCAGCAGCGCGGTTGTGCCGAACGGAGCATGGGCGGCACATATCGTGGCGATCGCCTCAACATCCGGGTGCTCATTAAACAGCACGCCGCCGCCGCCATTGACCTGCAGATCGACAAAACCGGGTGCCAGCAGGCCGCCATCCAGGATATGCTGGGTGCAGTCCGGCGGAATCCCGGCCTCGGGAACCACGCCGAGAACCTGTCCGTTCTGCACAAGAAGAACAGCGCCTTCGCGGCGTTGTTCACCGTCAAAGATGGATGCTCCGGAATAGGCGTCGATGCGGCTCATATGGTTTCCGTGACCTTCCTCAGATTGCGCGGAACATCTGGATCAAGACCGCGTTGGCGTGCCAGTTTTTCGATGAAGGCGTAAAAACTGACGATCAACAGCATCGGGTCTGTCAGCGGATGGCCGGTGGCGATACTTGGCAATGATACGGCTTGCCGTGCCTGGGCGGAGGTGAGAAACACACTGGCGCCTTGACCGGCCAATGCTTCGCAGACATCCACAACCGGCTGTTCGGCGGCATCCCGCGCTGCCAGGCCGAGCAGCGGGAAACCCGATCCGACGATTGAAACCGGACCATGCATGACTTCGGCTGCACTATAGGCCTCGGCATGTATCTGGCAGGTTTCCTTGAATTTCAGGGCAACTTCACTGGCAATTGCCAGCGCCGGGCCGCGTCCCAGAATGAACAAGGATGTTTCGTTGTAAAGCCGGTCATTCAGGGCTGTCCAGTCACAGAAGATAGCTTCTTCCGCCTGGTCCGGCAAGCGGTCAAGGGCTTCCAGAAGCGCATCATTTCGCTGCCAGTAGGCCAACAGGAGAAGGCCTGCAGTGATCGACGAGACAAAGGTCTTGGTGGCGGCAACGCTGAGTTCCGGGCCGGCCGCGATATCGATGGCATGGGCGCTGACATCGGCCAGCGGCGAGTGCGGCGTATTGGTCATCGCGATCGAAACAGCACCTGACTGCCTGGCGCTCTTTGCCATCTGCACGATATCCGGCGATTTTCCCGATTGCGAAATGGCGATAGTGGCGGCGTTCTGAAGTTTGAGCCGGGCCTGATAAATTGAAGCAATCGAGGGGCCTATTGAGGCGACCGGCACACCTGCGAGCAATTCAATGGCATATTTCAGATAGGTGGCGGCATGGTCGGACGAGCCGCGGGCAACCGTTGTTATGACCTGGGGATCGGCGCGGCGCAATTCGTCGGCAGCCGCCTCAATGCGGGCTCTCGAGCCGCCGAGCAGACGCCGCAACGCATCCGGGATTTCCTGGATTTCCAGGGCCATTTTAGTCGGTGCTGTGGTCATGCATTCTCTCCGGTATCATCGCCGATGGTCAGTTCGGCTACAAAATCATAGGCATCGCCGCGATAGACCGACCGGGTAAACTCGACGGTTTTGCCGCTGGCGAGATAAGATACGCGTTCGATGTTGAGCGCAGCGGTGCGGGCCGGAACCTGCAGCAGTTCCGCATCCTCGCCTTCCAGTATACTGGCGGAAATCCGCTGGATGGCACGCACCGGCTTGTTGCCGGACCGTGCCAGATGTTCATACAGGGAATGGCCTATCCGCTGCGGTTCGGGCAGAAAATCGGGTGCCAGAGCCGCCCGTTCAATGGCAAGCGGAACGTCGCCGGCAATGCGCAACCGCGACACCCGCGAGACAAGGCTGTTGGCCGACAGGCCAAGCACCATGGTTTCCTTTGGCGAGGGTGAAAACAGACCGCGTTCCAGCCAGGTCGAGCGCACGGTCAGACCACGCCGCGCCATGTCCTCGCTGAAGCTGGTGAGTTGCGACAGGGATTGCTGAACCCGCTCGCCAAGCGGCGCGACCGATGTGCCGGACCCCTGTTTTTGCACCACCAGCCCATCACGTGCCAACTCCTGAACCGCCTTGCGCACGGTGACGCGGGAGACATCGGTGATCTGGGCAATTTCCCGTTCCGAGGGCAGCGGATGCCCGGCATCCAGTTTGCCGGAGCGGATTGCCTCTTCAAGATGCTGGCGAAGTTGCAGATAGAGCGGGCCGCCGCGTTCGCGCACCCAGTTTTCACGCTGCAACAAAGCGGCGACAGAGGTTTCCATTCAACCGGCTCCGCCCTGATCTGGTGGTGGTCCGGCAAAATGGCGAACCGCAAGTGCGGCAGCACCCTCGACGGCACTGGCAAGCGGCGGCCGGACCATTTTGCGGTAGTGCGGGCTGAGATAGGGCGTATAATTCGGGCCGACCCCACCCAGCATGCAAAACGGGTAATCGCGCGCCAGCTCCATGGATTGCAGAACAGCTTCAATGGCGTTGACCGCTCTGCCGATGATCGCAATTGCGTTGCGGTCTTTCTGGCCGGCAAGTTCAAACACTAGCGGTGCGAATGTGCCGAACCCGGCCGGGCTTGCGGCCTGGGCAAATTCCACAAGCGTTTGTGGATTGCCGGCAAAGCGCTCCATGATCGTCCTTGTGGCGGTGGAAGCGGGGCGGATGCGTTCATGGGCAAGCAGCGATGTTTCCAGCAGAGACCTGCCAAGCCTCGCGCCGCTCGCCAGATCGCTGACGGCAAATCCCCAACCGCCCTTGGTTGATATAACTCCGGACTTGCGCTGAATAAATACCGATCCGGTGCCGATGATCGCTGCCGCCCCGTCGCCTTCACCAACCGCGCCGTCCAGGGCAATCACTGCATCGGATGCGATATGGCTCTGCCGGAACGGCAGTTGGGCTTTGAACCGGGCTGCGGCATTGTCGACATTGGCACCGGCAAGACCGAGATAGGCCGACAAGTTGGGAATGATAGAGGCGGACAATCCGGCGTCTTCGATTGCCGACTGCGTCGCCTGCAGAATATGCTCGCGCGCAGCAATGGGATCGGACACGATGTTTGCCGAACCGGCCTTGCCGCTGCCAAGTTGAGCGCCGGATGCATCGCACAGCAGAGCCCGGCACCCGGTCCCACCTCCGTCAATTCCAACAAAAAGCGCCACCCGATCCTCCTGTAGAGATATCATACCAATATAATACCATTAACCAAGTGGTTTTTTCATATTTTATTTGTAACATCTAAATATCTGAAAACATTTGATAAAAATTTTATCGAAACTTTATGGTTAACGGCTTCGAGAAAGTCGCTATGGACAATTGGTATTATTTTGGCATTATACGAGGCGGGAGGATTCAGATATGCCGCTGCAGGCGACAGAACATTCAAGCAATCAGGCTGAGGCGCTGGATTTGCGCGCGCCGCTTGAGGTTCTGTCCATTCTGCATCGCGGGCAACTTGATGCGGCCCGGTGTGTCAGCACTTGTTTTCCCGCTTTATGCCGTGCTGCCGAGGCAGCAGCCACAGCGCTGTCATCCGGTGGCCGGCTGATCTACGCCGGGGCCGGAAGTTCCGGCCTGATGGCGATGGCCGATGCTCTGGAGCTGCCGGGAACGTTCGGCATTGCGCCGGACCGTGTGGTGATCTTGCTGGCCGGTGGCATGAATAATCTCCCCGCTCTTGCCGGCGCGCCGGAAGATGATACGGATCAGGCACGACGTGATGTCGCGGCGGCAGGTGTGGGACCGGATGATTGCATCATCGCCGTTTCCGCCAGCGGCACGACGCCCTATGCGCTGGCAGCTCTGCGCACCGCCCGCGCATCCGGCGCGGCCACAATCGCCGTTGCCAACAATGCACCAGCGCCGCTGCTTGATGAAGCGGACATTGCTATCCACCTCTCGACGCCGCCGGAAATTATCGCCGGCTCCACAAGGATGGGCGCGGGCAGCGCCCAGAAAATCGCGCTCAACATGATTTCGACCCTGATGGCCATCCGGCTCGGCCATGTCCATGATGGCGAGATGGTCAATCTGAAAGCGGATAATGCCAAGCTGAAGCAGCGCGCAAACCGGATCGTGTGTGCAATTTCACAATGCACTCATGAGCAGGCGGAACGCTATCTGGAAGCAGCGGACGGATCGGTGAAAGTTGCCATTCTGCTGGCGGCAGGGGCACCTGATCCAGAGCAGGCGCGGCAAATGCTGGCCGCGTCCGCTGAGATGTTGCGGCCGGCGCTGCAGCATCTGAAGCAGTCTTGAAAATCTTAACAGCAAGGCGCGCATCAGCGTCGACACAGAGGAGACGACACAATGACACAGAAATTATTGAAACGGATGCTGCTGGCATCCTGCGTGGCGGTAACGGCGGGATCTGCCTTTGCCCAGGACGTGACGCTGACGATTGAAAGCTGGCGCAATGACGATCTGTCGATCTGGCAGGACAAGATCATCCCGGCGTTTGAAGCGGAAAATCCCGGTATCAAGATCAATTTCACGCCATCGGCACCGGCGGAATACAACGCGGTTTTGAACTCCAAACTGGAAGCAGGATCAGCGGGCGATCTGATTACTTGCCGGCCATTCGATGCGTCCTTGAGCCTTTATGAAAAAGGCCAACTGGCCGCGCTTCAGGATCTGGAAGGCATGGCAAATTTCAGTGACGTCGCCAAATCCGGCTGGAGCACCGATGATGGTTCGGTGACGTTCTGTGTGCCCATGGCATCGGTGATTCACGGCTTCATCTACAATAAGGACGCCTTTGCTGAAGTCGGCGTGGACGTGCCGAAAACGGAAGCTGAATTCTTCGCCGCGCTCGAGAAAATCAAGCAAGACGGCAATTATATTCCGCTGGCCATGGGCACCAATGATCAGTGGGAAGCCGCAACCATGGGCTACAACAATGTCGGTCCGAATTACTGGAAAGGCGAAGAAGGCCGACTGGCGCTGATCAAGGGCGATCAGAAGCTGACCGATGAAGACTGGATCGGCCCGTTCCGCCAACTGGCGAAATGGAAGGATTATCTGGGCGATGGCTTTGAAGCACAGACCTATCCCGACAGTCAGAACCTGTTTACCCTCGGCCGTGCCGCGATCTATCCTGCCGGATCGTGGGAAATCTCCGGTTTCAACGAACTTGCCGAATTTGAAATGGGAGCGTTCTATCCGCCGGTGCAGAAAGCTGGCGACGAATGCTATATTTCCGATCACACAGACATTGCTATCGGCATGAATCCAAAAACACCAAATCCGGAAGCGGCAAAAACCTTCCTCAACTGGGTTGCGTCGTCGGAGTTTGCCGATCTGTATGCGAATTCACTGCCGGGCTTCTTCTCGCTGTCCAAACATGATGTGGCGATGGACGATGCGCTGGCTCAGGAATTTGTGTCCTGGCGTGGCGAATGCAACTCCACGATCCGTTCAACCTACCAGATCCTGTCGCGTGGCACGCCAAACCTGGAGAATGAAACCTGGAATGCATCAGCCAATGTGATCAAGGGCACCGAAACACCTGAAGATGCCGCTGCGCGGCTTCAGGACGGTCTTGCCAGCTGGTACAAGCCGCAAATGTAACTGACCACTGATGATCTGGTCCGGGCCGCTGATGCGGCCCGGATTTTTGCAACACGGCAAGCGGCACAGAGACAGGCGACATGACACAGGCAACTTACCCAGGAAGGCCGTTTCGCTGGCATATAGCGGTGTTCTTGGCGCCTGCCGTTCTGGTCTATACCGCGATCATGATCCTGCCGCTGTTCAGCACGTTGCAATTGTCGCTGTTTCGCGATGTCGAGCAGCAGCAGGTGTTTGTCGGCCTGGAGAATTTCACCACCTTGTTCGGCGATCAGCGCTGGTCCGATAGTTTCTGGAACGCGCTCCAGAACAATGCCTGGTTTTTCGTCATCCACATGCTGGTGCAAAATCCGATTGGTATCCTGCTGGCAGCGCTGCTGAGCAGCCCGCGTCTGCGGATGAGCGGATTTTACCGCACATCAATATTCATTCCAACGATTCTGTCATTCGTAATTGTCGGTTTTGCCTGGAAACTTATACTCAGCCCGATCTGGGGCATTGCCCCCAACATGCTGGATGCGGTGGGTCTGAAAAGCCTGTTCCAGCCATGGCTTGGCAAGGAGGCCTATGCTCTGACCACTCTGGCGCTGATCTCGGTCTGGCAGTTTGTCGGAATTCCGATGATGCTGATCTATGCAGCTCTGCTGTCGATCCCCGATGAAATTCTGGAAGCGGCGGAATGCGATGGCATCACCGGCATGGCGCAGTTCTGGAAAATCAAGCTGCCGCTTATTCTGCCCTCGATCGGCATTATTTCGGTGCTGACCTTTGTCGGCAATTTCAATGCCTTCGATCTGATTTATGCGGCGCAAGGTGCGTTGGCGGGACCGAATTACGCCACCGATATTCTCGGCACTTTCCTGTACCGCACTTTTTTTGGCTTTCAGCTACAACTGGGCGATCCGAATATGGGGGCGACGATCGCCTCGGCCATGTTCGTGATTATTCTGATCGGCGTGTGCATTTATCTGTTCGGCATTCAGACGCGGCTTCGCCGCTATCAGTTTTAGGAGCGCTGCGCGATGCAATCAGCCAGAAGCTCTGTTGGGAAATCCGTCGCAGCTCATGTCATTTTGATGAGTTATACGCTGATCGCGCTGTTTCCGGTGTTTGTCATCGTCATCAATTCCTTCAAGTCGCGCAAAGCGATTTTCCGTGAACCTCTGGCGCTGCCCAACGAAAGCAGCTTCAGCCTTGTCGGCTATGAAACGGTTCTGAAACAGGGCGATTTTCTGCTGTATTTCCAGAACAGTTTCGTCGTCACGGTGTTGTCCTTGAGCTTTGTGTTGCTGTTCGGTGCGATGGCCGCCTTTGCGCTGTCTGAATACCGCTTCCGCGGCAACCGGATGATGGGGCTCTATCTGGCGCTTGGCATCATGATCCCGATCCGGCTTGGCACAGTGGCGATCCTGCAATTGATGGTCGCCAGCGGGCTGGTCAATACGCTGACCGCCCTGGTGCTGGTCTACACCGCGCAGGGCTTGCCGCTTGCAGTGTTTATCCTGTCGGAATTCATGCAGCAGGTGTCGGACGATCTGAAAAATGCCGGCCGTATTGACGGGCTCAGCGAATACCGGATTTTCTTCCGCCTTGTGTTGCCGCTGGTGCGCCCGGCAATGGCAACGGTTGCGGTGTTCACCATGATTCCGATCTGGAACGATCTTTGGTTTCCGCTGATTCTGGCGCCGGCCGAGGAAACCAAGACGATCACGCTCGGGGCCCAGGTGTTCATCGGTCAGTTTGTGACCAACTGGAACGCCATCCTATCGGCGCTGTCACTGGCCATTGTTCCGGTGCTGCTGCTGTATCTGATTTTCTCCCGGCAACTGATCCGGGGCATTACTGCAGGAGCGGTCAAATGAACACTAGCGGAAAACCGGTCCGGGTGCTGGTCGCCGGGCTTGGCAATATGGGAAAAAGCCATGCGCTGGCCTATCACAGCAATCCGGGATTTGAGATCATCGGACTTGTGAACCGGTCGAAAGTCGATTTACCGGAAGACCTGACAGCCTATCCGTTTTATGAGGATTTTGCGGCAGCGCTTGCCGCGTTGAAACCGGATCTGGTGTCGATCAATACCTATTCCGACAGCCATGCCGACTATGCGATTGCGGCGATGGAGGCGGGCGCTCATGTGTTTCTGGAAAAGCCGATTGCAACCACGGTGGACGATGCCATCCGGGTGACGGACACAGCAAAGGCCACCGGCCGCAAACTGGTGATTGGCTATATTCTGCGGCACCATCCATCGTGGATGACCTTGATCGCAGAAGCTCGGGCGCTGGGTGGGCCGTTCGTGTTCCGCCTCAACCTCAACCAGCAATCTTCCGGCGCGACCTGGCAGACCCATAAGCAATTGATGCAGACGATGTCGCCGATTGTTGATTGCGGTGTGCATTATGTCGATGTGATGTGCCAGATCACCGATGCAAAGCCGGTGCAGGTGCGCGGCATGGGCCTGCGGCTGTCAGAGGAAATCGCCCCCGACATGTATAATTACGGGCATTTTCAGGTGATGTTCGATGATGGGTCCGTGGGCTGGTATGAAGCCGGATGGGGGCCAATGATGTCGGAAACCGCATTTTTCGTGAAAGACATCATTTCGCCGAATGGCAGCATCTCGATTGTCATGGATGAAGGCGCCAGATCCGATGATATCGACACCCATACAAGAACTTCGAAAATCCGCATTCACAGCGGCCAAACCGACGCTGACGGGCGGTTTTCTGCCCCTGACCGGCTTCTTTCCATGGAAGATGAGCCGGATCATCAGGGGCTCTGCGACCGGGAGCAAGCCTTTGTGCTGAAAGCGATTTGTGAAGATATCGATCTGTCCCGGCATATGCAGGACGCGGTGCAGTCGCTG
Source organism: Pararhizobium sp. IMCC3301 (assembly GCF_030758315.1). Lineage (NCBI taxonomy): Bacteria > Pseudomonadati > Pseudomonadota > Alphaproteobacteria > Hyphomicrobiales > Rhizobiaceae > Pararhizobium > Pararhizobium sp. IMCC3301. Next base: position 1,965,742 of record NZ_CP132336.1, on the reverse strand, counting down.
CGGATCTGCATGGCGGCGGATGAAAGCATCCGCAGTGGCCGGGAAATCCGGTTGTAGGTCCACGCAAACCAAATGATCCAAGGGGTGAAAGCAAGATATTGGGCTCATTACAGTTAAACGACATTTCCAAGAAATTCGGCTCGGTCGAGGTTCTCAACGGCATCGATCTTGAAGTTGCGGATGGCGAATTCGTGGTCTTTGTCGGCCCGTCAGGCTGCGGAAAATCGACGCTGCTGCGCACCATCGCCGGACTGGAGGATGCCAGCGGCGGGACGATCAGAATCGACGATGAAGTGGTCAATGGCAAACCGCCGACGGATCGCGGAATTGCGATGGTGTTCCAGACCTATGCGCTGTATCCGCATCTGTCGGTGCGGGACAATATGAGCCTTGGCCTGAAACAGACCAAAACCCCCAGAGACGAGATTGTCCAGCGGGTCGATCTGGCAACGCGGATGCTGTCGCTGGAAGATTATCTGGAGCGGAGGCCTGCCGAATTGTCCGGTGGCCAGCGCCAGCGCGTTGCCATTGGCCGCGCGATTGTGCGCAAGCCGAAACTGTTTTTGTTTGATGAGCCGCTGTCCAATCTGGATGCGGCGCTGCGGGTCAATACCCGGCTGGAGATTGCCCGGCTGCACCGGGAACTGGGCGCGACCATGGTTTATGTGACCCATGACCAGACCGAAGCCATGACCCTGGCCGACCGGATTGTGGTGCTGAATGCAGGAAAGGTGGAGCAGATCGGTTCACCGATGGAATTATATAATCATCCGGCCAACAGATTTGTCGCCGGTTTCATCGGCTCGCCGCAAATGAATTTCATTGATGCGGCTGTTGTAGGAGATACGAGCGCGGCCACGCTCGGCATCCGTCCAGAGCATATTTCGGTCGGCTCCGAGGGGGGCGATGTGGAAGGTGTGGTGTCCCATGTCGAGCATCTGGGTGCAGACACCAATCTGTTCCTCGATTGCGGTGCTGCGGGTCTGCTGGCGGTTCGGTTGTTCGGCGAGCATGATTTTGCCATCGACGCAAAACTTGCTGCCAGATTTCAGCCGGACCGGGTGTACCGCTTCGACCGCGATGGCATTGTCATGCGTCGATAATTTCCCCGGCACGATCGAGGATTCTTGTCTGATCAATATCCGGACCGGGCGAAAGCGTATTCAAGATCGCTGCAAATATCTCGTGCCTGTCGGAGGTGGATTGCAGCATGGCGGCGAATTTCTGCGCCAGCGGATCAACAATCTTCGTCCCGGCGCTGCTGCGTTGGTAAATGTGAACCAGCCAGTGCGAGATGGCGTCGCAGGCGCGCGGCGAGTCAAAGCCTTTTTTGCTGCGTTCGGAAATTACCGGAAGAATGCGTACCGGCAGTTTCTGACTGCCATCCCCGGCAATTTGCGCCAGTTCATGCTTGAGAGCGGGATTGGCAAAGCGTGCAATGAGTTTGCGGCAATAATCCGGCGCATCGGCTTGCATGCGGGCCGGCAGTGTGGCTGTGGCTTCCAGCATCAACTCTTCCACGGCCTGGCGCAACACTGCATCGTCAATTGCCTCATGAACATAAATGTGGCCAGTCAACAGGCCGGCATATGCGAGGAAGGAATGCGGCCCGTTCAGCAGGCGCAGTTTGCGTAGCTCATAAGGGGAGACATCTTCGACAAATTCTGCGCCCACCTTGTTCCATGCGGGTTTGGCGGCGGCGAAATTGTCTTCGATAATCCACTCCGAAAAGGCTTCCGTGGCGACAGGGGACCGATCCGCCCAGCCGGTTTCCCGCAATACCTCGGCGCGCAAACCGTCCGTGGTGGCCGGGGTAATGCGGTCGACCATGGTGCCGGGAAATCTCACCGATGAGTCCAGATAGGATGCAAGGCCAAGATCTGCATGGCGGTCAAATTCGCGGACCATTTGTTGCAGGGTATCACCGTTTGAAGACAGATTGTCGCAACTGATGATCGTCAGCGGTGCCGCGCCGTTCTGCTTTCGTCGTTGCAGTCCGAACGCAAGAAAGCCTATCGCTGTAGTGGGGTTGCCGCCCGCCAGCTCAGCGGCGATGTCTGGATCCTCTGTGTTGAGATGGCCTGTTGGGCCGTCAATATGATAGCCCTTTTCCGTCACTGTCAAAGTGACAATTGTTGTCTGGGGATCGGCGATCAGATCGAGCACGGAATCCGGGCTTTCCGGGGCAACCAGAATCCTGTCATGCACTGAAATACGCTGAAAGTCGGTGGGCCCTTCGCCGTTGATCACCAGCGTATATGCAAAATCCTGGTGAGCGAGTTGATCGCGCGCCGTGCTGCTTTGCAGGGAAACTGCGATGATCCGCCATTGCGTGTCAGTCTGCTGGTTGGCCAGATGAGTGTACCAGGCCTGATGGGCCCGGTGAAAATTACCGGGGCCGAAATGCACGATTTGTTTCATGTCAGAGATCCTTCAGTCTGTAGGCGTCCACCGCCAGATCGCGGGCCAGTAACCGGGCGATATCCAATGCGTCCGACAGGCCGAACAGGCCCCGCGAAATCTGTCCGCCAAGATGAAGCGCCGCGCCGCGCCGCCACAAATCGTGGCGCGCGGGAATGGACAGCAGGGCCCTTGTATCATCATTGAACCCGGCCAGATTCCAGTACCCGGCGGTTTCGACCACTGTGTCGAAATAGCGCGCGATGCCGTTCAGACTGTCATGGAACCACCAGGGTGGTCCGAGGCGCAGGGCCGGCCAGTGACCGGCCATCGGTGCCAGTTCGCGGCTATAGGTTGTTTCATCGAGTGTGAACAGGATGAGGCTCAGAGCGGGATCGTTGCCAACCCGGTTGAGCAGGGCCGACAGACCATTGACCCAATCGACCGCAATGGGAATATCCGCGCCCATATCGTTGCCGAAACGCTGGTACAGCGCCGCATTGGTGGACCGGCTGCTGCCGCCATGAATCTGCATGACAAGACCATCATCGACGGACATCTGCGCCATTTCAATCAGCATCCGGCCGTAAAACCGGGTGGCGTCGGCATGGCTCAAAGGACCTTGCAGCGCCTGACGCAGCAGCGTTGCCATCTCGGTATCCGGGACATCACAGGTGTGAATGGTGGTAATGGCATGGTCGGTGGCGGTGGCACCTTCCGACTTGAAGAAGGCACGGCGCTGACGCAGCGCATTTAGATAAGATGCAAAAGAAGCTGTATCCTCTCCGGTCAATTCGCCCAGCTGGCGGATATGGGCGGCAAAATCGGGGGCCGCTGGATTGAGCACTGTATCGGGACGGAATGTCGGGATAATGCGGCCCTGCCAGCCGCTGGCGCGGATCTTTTGATGGTGCGACAGGGTGTCGAGCGCGGCATCGGTGGTGGCGAGAAGCTCCAGGCCGAAGCGCTCGAACAAGGCTCTTGGCCGGAACTGCGGTGTTTTAAGCTGTGCGTCAATGAGATCGTAATAATAGTCGGCGGTTTGGGCTGTCAGCGGCTCTGAAATCTGAAACACATGGGTAAATGTGTGTTCAAGCCATTGCCGGCTGGGGGTGCCGAGAAAGCGGTCCCAATGCTGCGCGAAAATCTGGAAAATGCGTCGCGGATCGCGGATGTCCGGATCAACTCCAATGCCAAGATCCTGCAGCGGCACGCCCTGGCTGTAAAGCATGCGAAACACATAGTGATCGGGAATGATAAGCAGTTCCGCCGGATCGCGAAAGGCGCTGTTTTCGGCGAACCAGGCCGGATCGCAATGGCCATGGGGCGAGACAATCGGCAGATCGCGAATATGCTGATAGATCGTATCGGCAGTCGGAGGCAGGTGAACGGTGCCGGAGGGGTTGCCAGAGGAGTTGCCGGTGGGGTTGCTGGTCATGAATGTTCCATTGTTACGGCGTCATGGTCAAAATACTCTTTATGCATTGCCGCCAGATCGGACAAGGTGTCGAGCACCGAACTGAGATGTATTCTGGTAATGTTGACAGCCGTTGTCTTGTCCTTTGCGATGATCGCATCCAGCATGCTGTGATGCTCACTCAGCAATTGTTTCTGGTGGGATTTGCTGCGCAGCGCCAGCACCCGCAGACGATCGAGAAGCATCTTTTCGCGGCTCAGAACAACAGCGATACGCGGAAACAGCGTGGCCCGTGCCAGGCTCAGGTGGAACTCATCATCAAGATGGCGAAATTCTGCAGTGGTGCGCTTCTTGATTGCCTTTTTCTGCTGTTTCAGATTGTCTTTTAATAGTGTTGCAAAACGGTTGGGCAAGCCGGCCTCACACAACCGGCCGACAGTCGCGACTTCCAGCGCCTCGCGCAAAAAACGGGCCTCGAGGATCTTGCCGGTATTCAGTTTGGTGACGAAATGGCCTCGGCTCGGCCGGGTGGTGACCAGTCCGCTCTGGCGCAATTGCTGCAAAGCCTCGCGCACCGGGGTCCGGCTGGCACCAAATCTGGCACCGATATCAGCTTCCGGCAGGGCTTGGCCGGGCGGCAGTTCCATGGACAGGATCATGGTCTGCAAGGCCACGAATATCTGAACTCCGGCCGGCCGTTCCGGGTCGATTTCGGGAAATTTGATCGCGCGCGCCGGTGCTTCCGGCGACTGGCTTTGCGCAGGCATTAATTTGTCATCTTTCATGGCCCCGACCCTCTTGTCATTCTAGAGTATACCGGTATACAAAGATTGCACAACCGGTTTGCTGGCGATATATTCTGCCGCTTGAGACGGAGTATCGGGCGCGGCAATTGTGTGGGAGGATTTGCGATGAATATTGCGCTGATCGGTCTGGGGATGGTGGCTGCCACCCATGTGAAGGCGATACAGGCCAGTACAGCAGGCCTGAATCTGCGCGGTGTCTATGGCCGCTCGGAAACAAAAGTCGCCGCATTCGTAGCCGAATATTTGCCCGAGGATGATGGGTCCCTGCGCCGCTACAAGTCTGTCGAGGAGATTGCAGAGGATAGCGAGATCGCCTTTGCAATTGTCGCGACACCGCCCAATGCCAGAGACACGATCCTTCACCAGCTTGTGGCGGGCGGCAAACACATTCTTCTGGAAAAACCGATTGAGCGCAGCTCGAGAGCAGCTTCCCGGTTCGTCAAGGTCTGCGAAGAGGCCGGGATAACGCTCGGAATTGTATTCCAGCACCGCGCCAGAGCTGTAGCCAGAGAACTGAAAGCGCTGATCGATTCAGGCGCAACCGGCCCCATCCGGGTGGTGGAGATTGCGGTGCCGTGGTGGCGTCCTCAATCCTATTATGATGAACCGGGACGCGGCACTTACAAGCGCGACGGCGGCGGCGTGCTGATTTCCCAGGCTATTCATACCCTGGATTTGGCGCTGTCTTTTACCGGTCCGGTGATCACTGTCCATGCCATGACCCGCCGCAGTAAATTCCACGACATGGAAGCGGAAGATTTCGTTTCCGCCGGACTGGACTTTGGCAATGGCGCGATCGGGTCCCTGATGGCCAGCACAGCGAGCTATCCCGGACGCGCTGAATCGATCACCTTGCATTGCGACGAGGTGTCCGCCCGGCTGCAATCCGGCAAACTGGAGCTGGATTGGCGCGATGGGCGGCACGAGGTCTCGGGCGAGGATATGGCCACCGGCGGTGGAGCCGACCCGATGGCTTTTACCCATGAATGGCATCAGACAATGATTGAGGATTTCGCCAACGCAATACGCAGCGGGCGGCCGCCACTGGCGCCGGGCCGCGAGGCTCTGGCCGTGCATTACCTGATTGATGCCATCAACCGGTCAGCAGACACCGAATCCGCATGTATTCTCATGGAAGCGGGGTTGATCGATGACTGACGCCATCCGAATGGCCGCAATCGGCATTGATCACCGGCATATTTACGGCCAGATCGAGAACATGCTTGCGGTCGGCGGCGAGTTGGCGGGCTGGTGGACAAAGGGAGAGCCGGAAACGCTGGATGGATTTGTCAAACGCTTTCCAGCAGCACCGCGTGTGCCCGATCGAAGATCGCTGCTTGAGGACCCCACCATTGATCTGGTTCTGATCGCTGCCATTCCCGTGGACAGGGCCGCGCTTGCCATTGAAGCCATGCGCCACGGCAAAGACGTCATGCTTGACAAGCCCGGCTGCACCACACTCGGCCAGCTGGCTGACATCAAACAAACAGTGGCCGACACCGGCCAAATCTGGTCGGTCGATTTTTCCGAACGCTTCGAGGTTGCCAGTGTCACCAAGGCTGCCGAACTGGTGCAGCAGGGGGCCATCGGCAAGGTTGTTCAGACCGTGGGGCTGGGTCCGCACCGGCTCAACCGCGCAACACGCCCCGGCTGGTTTTTTGAACGCGACAAATATGGCGGCATTCTGTGCGACATCGCCTCTCACCAGATCGACCAGTTTTTATATTTCACCAATTCCGATGATGCCGAAATCACGCTGGCGTCAGCTGCCAATTATGCCAATCCGGATGATCCGGGTCTGCAGGATTTTGGCGAAATCGCTTTGCGCAGCCCGAACGGCCACGGCTATATCCGGGTTGACTGGTATACGCCCGACGCGCTGCCGACATGGGGTGACGGACGGCTGACCATTCTGGGGACGGAAGGCTATATCGAATTGCGCAAATATGTCGATATCGCGCAGGATGAGGGCATTGATCACCTTTATCTCGTCAATGGCTCACGTTGCGAGAAAATCGACTGTTCGAAGGCCGGCTATCCGTATTTTCAGAACCTTGCCAATGATATCCGTCAGCGCAGCGAAAGTGCCATGCCGCAGGCCCATGCCTTCAAGGTGACAGAACTGGGCATTAAAGCACAGATGTTGGCCGATGAAGCGATGGATCCCTCGCTATGACACGGCGCTGAAATCACTGTGGTAGGTGATCTAATTTACAATGGCTGGTTGCCAGCCTGAAACTGATGAAAGGCACAAACATGCTGCAAACCTGGCGCTGGTTCGGACCGCTGGACCCGATTTCGATGGATGATCTGTTACAGGCAGGTGTCGAGGGCGTTGTCTCCGCCCTGCATCATCTGCCGCCCGGAACGGTGTGGCCGGTGGCGGAGATCGAAAAACGCCAGGGCGAGATTGCGTCACGGCGCAATGGCGCGGCGTCCGGTCTGCGCTGGGAAGTGGTGGAGAGCCTGCCGGTCTCGGAAGCCATCAAGACCCGCAGCGGAGATTTCCGTGCCCATCTGCAAGCTTACCGCCAGAGCATGCGCAACCTTGCAGAGTGTGGCCTGCAGATCGTGTGTTACAATTTCATGCCGATCCTCGACTGGACGCGTACCGATCTGCGCGCACCGATGGCCCATGGCGGCACCGCGATGCGGTTCGATCTGCTTGAATTTGCCGTGTTTGATCTGTTTATTCTGTGCCGATCAGGCGCTGCACAGGACTATCCGGTGGCCTTTGCCGAACAGGCGGAAGGTCTGTTCAAAACCATGAATGACGCGCAGAAAACCGCTTTGCAGAACAATATTGTTGCCGGACTGCCCGGTGCCAATGATAATTGGACGCTGGATGATATCGCTGCATTGCTGCAGACATATCACGGCGTCACTGCCGAAAAGCTGCGCGCCAATCTGATTGATTTTCTCAATGACATCATCCCGCTGGCGGAAGAGCTTGGCCTGCGCTTCTGCTGTCATCCGGATGATCCGCCGTTTTCGCTGCTCGGCCTGCCGCGCATCATGTCGTCGGAGGCCGATTATGCCCATGTCATGGATGCGGTGGACAGTCCTGCCAACGGCATCACCTTCTGCACCGGCTCTCTGGGCGTTGCAGAAGGTTTTGATGCAGCCGGCTTCGTCGAGCGGCTCGGCAGCCGGATCCATTTTGCGCATCTGCGCAATACCAGTCGAACACAGCCGTCACTGCCGAAGCGCAGCAGCTTTTATGAAGCAGCACATCTGGAAGGCAATACGGATATGGCCGGCGTGGTTGCTGCGCTGATGCGTGAACAGGATAAGCGCAAGGCCGCCGGGCGGGCCGACTGGAGCATTGCCATGCGGCCGGATCATGGTCAGGAATTGCTGCAGGATATCGGCAGTGGCGGCATGCCCGGGTATCCGCTGATCGGCCGGATGCGGGGGCTGGCGGAACTGCGCGGCCTTATGGCGGCACATCATACACCCGATAATTAGCCACAGCTGCCAATTTGCGCAAAATTTGTGCAGGACAAGATCCGTGGCGTTTACTCTGACGACACGGATATTTCCGGCAAGAAAGAGCCGCCGGACCTAGTCATTTGACCAAAAAAAACAAACCGAAGTCCGGCCAGTGTCAAAAAACGTGCAGTTAACGCAAAAAAATCACGTGCGAGAAACCCAGTATTTCCGCCGCTTTCTCAGCCATGATGTGTCAAAAGACACATTTTCTTCCAGATGAACCATTTCTGAACGAGTGGTTCAGGGAGGGTTCCGGAGCGACCTTCTAGATTTTTTTCAACGTCAAGCAAATGGCGTTGCCAAAAAACTTAAATCTAGGAGAGAAACCATGAAACGCCTCACACTTATCACAACAGCAGTTGCAATCGTCACCAGCCTTTCAGCCCCTGTTATGGCAAATGGCATCAACATCGAACAATTCGGCTTCGGCAATTCTGCCGGGGGCGGCCAGAGCGGATTTGGCAATTTGATCGGTGTTTTCCAGGATGGCGCCTTCAACGATTCCATCTCCCAACAGTTCGGCAATGGCAATGTTGCAGCGACCGGCCAGAGCGGCGTCAACAATTCCGCAGACACGCTGCAGATCGGACACGGCAATCAGGCCGGCGTTGGTCAGTTCGGAGCTGATCATAACTCTGTGCTGACCCAGGACGGCAATGGCAACATCGCAGCGGGTGTTCAGGTCGGCCACAATTGCGATGCGAATGTCTCCCAGGCCGGCAGCGGAAACGTGGCAGCGTTTGTCCAGACCTGCCCATAGGCCTCGTTGGATCAATTGAAACAGTTCGATGCGCCGGGCAGTCTTCAGACACCCGGCCATCCTGCTTTTTGAAGAAGGAAAATTCCATGACCAGATTAACAAAACATCTTGCCACCGGCTCGGCTGCGCTTCTGGCTCTCAGCCTGACCGGCATCGCCCTGGCCAGCGCGCATACAGCGGCGCTGTCTGATGAACCGATCAGTTGTGAAATCCGCAGCACGGAAAATCGCGGCATGATCACGCTGGAAAGCCTGATCCACAGCGACACCGCGATCAGCGGCCAGTACCGTTTCAAGGTGCAAAGCGCCGGCCAATCCGGCAACAGCAATATTTCACAGGGCAGCAACTTTACCGCAGAAGCCGGAGAACCGGTTGAGATCGGCCGGATGATGCTGTCGGCGGGAAGCGTCTATGATGCAAGCTTGGAAGTCACTGTCAGCGGTGTCACATTCAGCTGCGCGGAACGCATTGGCGGTGCCATCTGAAACTGTGGAACTTCGACCTTCCAAACGTGAAAGGGCTCCAATTCGGCGGAGCCCTTTTTTGTGTCCGGAATGGCACAATTCCTTGTTTTTCCCTCGTCTGAACGCGTGAACCGAACATGAATGGCGGGTTCCAAAACCGTTCATTTGCGGCGTTGCATGGTGTGATTATCGAAACCCAACCGGTGAGTTTCGAGCTTTAAAAAAATAAACCGGATGAGAGGAAACAGACCCATGAAACGCTCAACACTGAAAACTGCAATGGCAGCCCTGACCATCGCCTCCGCTGCCGCTCTGACATCCGCCCCGGCTTTGGCCGGAGGCTCGATATCGATCTCGCTCAGCCCCCATGATGCCAAACAGGAACAGGCCATGCGTGCCGGATTGCTGGTCTTCGGCATTGCAAACGGCATCAAAAATGGCGGCCATATCGGCCAGAACGGAAATGGCAATACAGCCGGCCTCGCCCAGACTGGAAGCGGCAATCTGGGAATTGTGCACCAGAAAGGCAACGGCAATAACGGAACGGTTCAACAGACCGGCAACAACAACGCTTACGGCCTGTTCCAGTTCGGTGAAAACAACAATGGCAATGTCGCGCAGAACGGCAATGGCGGCACCGGCGCAACCTTCCAGTTCGGATGGTGAACCGCGCCTTCCGCCGCCGGTGAGCGGCTGGTATATCAGGACAATTATTCAAGCGGGTGCCGTGGAGAGTCTCGGCGGCCCGCTTTTTGTTTTTCCCCACAGCGCGTGCGCACGGACGTCTTTCATAGCCTGTAAAGGCGCAGAATACCGCCGTTTCGGAGAGATTTTATTTTTCTCATTCGGCATTCTTGCATTCGTATGCAAAATGAGTCACACTTCTTTTAGCTAAGGTATCTTTTTGTATTCTGCCTTCTGCCGGGAGGGCGGGCATTGATACACCAGTCAGATACCGGCGCATTCAAATACAGCCAGGTTTTGGGAGGAACTACCATATGAATATGATTTTGAAAGGCGCAGTGATTGGCGCATTGATGCTTGCAGGCTCGACGGCGGCCTATGCCGGATGCGGCGTGAGCGAAGGCCGTGTCAGCATTGTCGGCAACGAATTTCCGGCCATTCAGACCATCGCAAAGAATGCCATGAAATGCGCCGATGACGGCGTTGCGGTGAAAGCGAATCTGACCGCCGATCACCAGAAGATCAATGTTGCCGGCATGCAGGGTAATCCGGCTGAATACACAACGGCCATTATCGCCAATTCTTCCATCGTGGCGCTGATCAATGAAGATGTCATTCGCCCGCTCAACGATCTGGTGGCAGAATACGGCCAGGACATTGCCAAGAACCGGCTGATCACCATTGACGGCAAAATCATGGCCGTTGCCTTTATGGCGAACGCGCAGACCCTGGCCTATCGCCAGGACATTATGGAAAAAATCGGCATGGAGCCGCCCAAGACCTACGAGGATATGCTGACAGCTGCCGAGAAAATCCGCGAAATGGGCATCATGCAATATCCCATCGGCGGGGCCTACAAGGCAGGCTGGAACCTGGCCCAGGAATTCATCAATATGTATATCGGCCATGGCGGTGAATTCTACAAACCCGGTACTGCACAAGTATCGGTCAACAATGAAAAGGGCGTCGCCACGCTTGAGATGATGAAAGCGCTGAGCGCGTATATGAATCCGGATTTCCTGACCCATGATTCCAACGCGACCAATGCCGAAATGGAAGCCGGCAATATGGCGATGATGAATATGTGGGGCTCGCGGATGGGCGTGCTGATGGATGCCGAAGGTGCCACCGAAGAGGTTTATAGCAATATCAAGGTTGGCCCGCCTCTGACTGTCGGTGGAGGAACCGCCCCGGCCTCGACCCTGTGGTGGGACGGCTGGACTGTCGCCAAAAACATTTCCGAGGAAGATGCGGTTGCCACATTCCTTGCCATGAAAACCGGCAGCAGCCCTGAAATCCTGAACGAGGAAACCATGGGCCAGGCAGTCTGGATGCTGGATGGCTATCAGCCGGCTCCAGTGAATGACGGCGTGTTTGCGGCGATGAAAATGGGCACGGATTCGTATCCGATGCTGCCCTATCACGGCCTGTTGCATACTGCGCTCGGCGATAATATCGCCGATTTCCTGCAGGGCAATGAAAGCGCGGAGCAGACACTGGCGGATATCGAGGCTGCCTATTCGTCCGCTGCGAAAGAAAAAGGCTTTCTGAACTAGGAATTGCAGACAGGGGAGGACTTGCTCCTCCCCTGTCTGATTTTGCCCGTCCAGACCAGTTCAACAGGTGCGCATTGATTGCCGCAATTTGACCCATGAAACACAAGACATTTCTGCTGTTTTTCCTGCCTTCGCTGACGGCGATGTTTCTGTTCATTGCCCTGCCGGTGGTATCGGTTCTGATTCAGTCGCTCTATGTCAGCCACGATCAGGTCATCGTGGAAGTGGAAAACTGCGATATTTTCGGCTGCAAGAAGGCAACGACGATTGATCAGGAAGCCACGCGGGAATTGTGGGAGGAAGCGCCATTGGGACGGTTCTCCGGGGCGGAGACCTATCTCAACCGGGGCCACCTTGCGACAAACGAAGTCAGCGCGGCCTGGAGCGGATCGGAAACATGGTCGGAGTTTTTCAGCCGGCTGCTGAATCTGCCGCTGTATGGGGCGCTGGCCTTTACCCTGACATATACTGCAATTGTGACGCCAGGTGCGATCATACTCGGCTTTGGCATTGCGGTAGCGGTGAATACGCTGCCGAAGATGCTGCGCGGGCCGATGATCTTTTTCTCGCTTCTGCCGATGATCATCACGCCGCTGATCGGAGCGCTGATCCTGTTCTGGATGATCGATGCGCGCGGTATCATCGGGACTTTCCTGCAATATCTGGCCGGTGATCCGAATCTGTCGCTGAAAGCGTCAACCACGCTGACCTGGGTGATGCTGATGGTCTATGGCATCTGGAGCACGGCACCATTTGCCTTTGTGGTTTATTATGCCGGTCTGCAGACCGTGCCCAGGGATACGCTGGAATCAGCGATGATTGACGGTGCGTCGAACTGGGAGCGCATCCGCTATGTGGTTCTGCCGCATCTGCTGCCGCTGACCACCTTTCTGGCACTGATCAAAATCATGGATAATTTCCGAGTGTTCGAGCCGATTGTCAGTTTCAACGCCGAAGCCCACGCCCAATCGCTGTCCTATTTCATATATCAGGATCTGGGCGGCGAAACCCGGCTGCTGTCTTCGGCCGCCGCGACCTCGGTTCTGACCATTGTTGGTGTTGTCATTCTTCTGTCGCCGGTGCTGATCCGCACCTGGCGTGATTTCCAGCGCAAATAGGGAGAGTGAGCGATGAGTTCAGTTGCAGACAGAAAGCCGCCCATTCTGCGCATTGTGGCAATCACGTTTCTTGTGGTCTGGTTCATTATCGCAGCATTTCCATTTTTCTGGACCTTCTGGGGCTCTTTCAAGGTGGAGGGGGATTTCTTCTCCAAAGCCGATTGGAGCTGGGCCATTTTCGGCCACCTGACCCAGATTGAAACGGGAGGTGCCTTTACCGGTCAGGGTTATGAGGGGGCATGGGTCCAGGAGGAATTCTGGAAAGCTGCCCTGAATACGGTGATTGTGGTGGTGTTTGTGGTCAGCATTTCCCTGACATTCGGAACCCTTGGCGGCTATGCCCTGTCGCGGTCCGGCAAAGATTATGCCTTCTGGCTGCTGCTGCTGGCGCTGGTGTTCCGCGCGATGCCGCCAATCGCACTGGTGTCGGGCTATCTGCTGCCGTTTTATCAGTGGAACCTGTGGGGCCATCTGCCGACCGCAATCATTGTTCTTGTGGCGATCAATCAGCCCTTCACCCTGTGGATGCTGACAGCGTTCTTTCGCAACATTCCCAAAGATCTGGATGAAAGCGCAATGGTCGATGGCTGCACTCATTTTCAGGCCTTCCGCCATGTCATCATTCCGGTGATGTGGCCGGGAGTGATCACCACGGGGCTGTTTTCACTGCTGCTGGCCTACAATGATTTCGCCGTGACGGCGATGCTGCTGTCGAAGGATAACCAGACGATGGTGCCCAAGATCGCCAGTTTCCTCGGCACCACTCAGACCAAGGGAAATGTGATGTTTGCAGTGGCTTCAGTTGTGTCGGTGACGGCGCCACTATTCGTGCTGGTTATGTTCTTCCAGCGACAGATTGTCAGCGGCCTGACCGCTGGCGCCGTGAAGGGGTGAAGTAAATGGCGGGAATTACGCTCAAAAATGTCAACAAGCGCTGGGGCTCCTTCGTCGGCGTCAAGAATTTCAATCTGGACATCGCTGACCGTGAATTTCTGGTTCTGCTGGGGCCGTCCGGCTGCGGCAAGACAACGACGATGCGGATGATTGCCGGGCTGGAGGATGTCACGGAAGGCGAGATTTTTATCGGCGATCGCAAGGTCAATAATCTGGAGCCGAAAGACCGCGACATTGCGATGGTGTTCCAGTCCTACGGGCTGTATCCGAATATGACCGTGTGGGAGAATATCCGCTTTCCGCTAAAAATCCGAAAAGTCGATCCGGCCACCCATCAGGAGCGGGTGCAGCGCGCCGTCGACATGGTGGAGTTGCAGGATTTCGTGCATCGCCGTCCGGCGGATCTGTCCGGCGGTCAGCGCCAGCGTGTTGCGCTGGCCCGCGCCATTGTGCGCGAGCCAACGGTGTTTTTGATGGATGAACCGCTGTCAAATCTCGACGCCAAGCTGCGTGTCTCAACCCGGGCGCAGATCAAGAACCTGCAGCACGAACTGAAAACCACCACAATCTATGTGACCCACGATCAGATCGAGGCGATGACGCTGGCAGACCGGGTTGTGGTGATGAACAATGGTGTTGTGCAACAATTGGGAACCCCCAAAGAGATTTATAACAATCCTGCCAACACCTTCGTCGCCGGATTTATGGGAACGCCGGCGATGAATTTGATGGACGGCACCATGAGCAATGGCGTGTTCAGCGCCGACCATGTTGAAATCAGTGGTCTGCCAACCAGCCATTCCGGCAGGATCACTCTGGGCTTTCGAGCGGAGGATGCAGCGCTGACGAATGACAAAGCGCAGATCAATGCTCCGGTCTATTCCATGGAGTTGCTCGGCGAAGCTTCGATGGTGACGATGCGGGCCGGGGGCGCGATTGTGGCAATCAAGGCGGACAAGGACTTTACCGCCGAGATCGGAGATCCGATGAGCGCGTCGGTGCCGGCTGGCATCTGTCATTTGTTTGATGCGGAGAGCGGCGAACGCCTGACAGCATGAAGTCCGGCTTGATCTGCAGGATGGCCTTGCCGGCAATGAGGAAAAAATGACTTCAGTTACTCAACAGCGATCCGATGACCGAGCGAATTACCACGCTTTTCTGAGTGCTTTTTCACATCCCCAACCTGGCTACGATCTGTTCGGCAAGCTGGAAAGGACGCATTGAATGTCAGCTGAAGACCACGATATCCGATCACAACAGACCCTGGCTGTGATTCAGCGGATGGAGCAGGCGCTGGGCGATAATGAAAGCGACATGACGCCGTATTTCCATGATGATTTTCGCTGGATGGGCAATCGCGGCTGCGGCACCAAACACGGTGTCGAGGCGTTTCGCGAGCATTGGCAATTGCCGCTGCGTGCCGCCTTTACCGAGCGGGCCTACAGAACCGAAAAATTTCTGGCTGACGGGGAGTGGGCTTCCTGTTTCGGCCATATCGAGGCAACCCATTCCGGGCCGTTCATGAGCATTGCGCCGACCGGGAAGCGGGTCAAAATTCCCTATATGGATTTCTGGAAAGTGCGTGAGGGCAAGATTGCGGATAATTGGGTCTCGGTTGATTACCCGCAGGTGCTTGCGCAACTCGGTGTCGATGTTTTCAACGGCGAAGGCTGGGAAGCCTTCGACGACGGCAGCAGAATCCCACCGCACAGTTTAGCGCAAGGAACAGGCTCGTGATTGAACGCATAAAACAAGGTAAAGCTCAGGCAGACCGGGCCAAGGATGATGCCAAGGTGCGCAGTGTGGTTGAGGCGGCGCTGAGCGATATCGAGCAACGCGGCGATGTGGCGGTGCGGGAGATGAGCGAGCAGTTTGATTCCTATTCGCCGGCCTCCTTCAAGCTGAGCCAGTCGGAGATCGAAGCGCTGATGGCGCGGGTCAGTGCACGCGATATGGAAGATCTCAAATTTGCCCAGGCCCAGGTGCGCAATTTCGCCCAGGCGCAGCGCGATTCAATGCTTGATATCGAGATCGAAACCCTGCCGGGCGTCATTCTGGGACACAAGAACATCCCGGTGCAGTCGGTGGGCTGCTATGTGCCGGGCGGCAAGTTTCCGATGGTTGCCTCTGCGCATATGTCGGTGGCGACGGCATCGGTTGCCGGTGTGCCGCGGATCATTGCCGCCACGCCGCCTTTCAAGGGCGAGCCTAACCCGGCGGTGATTGCGGCGATGCATCTGGGCGGGGCCCATGAGATTTATGTGATGGGCGGCATTCAGGCGGTCGGGGCGATGGCCATCGGCACGCAAACCATTGAGCCGGTGCACATGCTGGTCGGGCCGGGCAATGCCTTTGTCGCTGAAGCCAAGCGGCAGCTTTACGGCCGTGTCGGAATTGATCTGTTTGCCGGTCCCACGGAAACCATGGTGATTGCCGATGAAACGGTGGATGCGGAAATCTGCGCTACCGATCTGCTGGGTCAGGCCGAGCACGGCTATAATTCCCCGGCAATTCTGGTGACCAATTCACGCAAGCTGGCGGACGAGACACTGGCGGAAATCGAGCGGCTGCTGCAGATCCTGCCAACCGCCGATACCGCCTCTGTCAGCTGGCAGGATTATGGCGAGGTGATTGTCTGCGACAGCTATGAGGAAATGCTGGATGTGGCCAATGATATTGCCTCTGAACATGTTCAGGTGATGACGGATCGCGATGACTGGTTCCTCGATAATATGCAGTCCTATGGCGCGCTGTTTCTGGGGGTGCGCACCAATGTTGCCAATGGCGACAAGGTGATCGGCACCAATCACACCCTGCCGACCAAAAAGGCGGGGCGCTATACCGGCGGTCTTTGGGTCGGCAAGTTTCTGAAAACCCATTCCTATCAGAAGATCACCACCGATGAGGCTGCCGCCAGCATTGGCTCGTATTGCTCGCGGCTCTGCCTGCTGGAAGGCTTTGTCGGCCATGCCGAACAGGCCAATGTCAGGGTCAGGCGCTATGGCGGCCAGAATGTAGGCTATGGAGAGGCGGCGAAATAAAGCGGATGCATATCAGACAATGCTGCCGCAAAGCGGTTGCAGAACAGAGCGGAATTGATGGCTAGAGAAGCAGCAACATCGCTGGATGTGGCCAAACTGGCGGGCGTCAGCCAGTCGGCGGTAAGCCGCGTTTTTACGCCGGGCGCTAGCGTGTCTCCGCGCATGGCCGACAAGGTGCGGGTAGCGGCTGACGCGCTGGGCTACCGGCCGAATATCCTGGCGCGTTCACTGATTACCGGGCGCTCCAAAATTATCGGCCTGGTGGTCGCCTATTTTGAAAACCAGTTCTATCCCGAAGCGGTGGAGAAACTGTCTCATGCGCTGCAGGCCGAAGGCTACCATGTGCTGATTTTCATGGCGACGCTGACCGCAGATAATGTCGATCAGCTGCTGGAGGAATTGCTGGATTATCAGGTCGATGGAATTGTCATGGCCTCGGTTTCGATGTCATCGGAGCTGACAACTCGGTGCTGCAATGCCGGGATTCCGGTTGTGCTGTTCAACCGCAGCCAGGACGATGAGAGACTGTCGGCGGTGACTTCGGAAAACCACACCGGCGGGCGCAGGGTGGCGGAATTTCTGCTGGCCGGCGGGCATCAGCGCATCGGCTATATTGCCGGCTGGGAAGGCGCTTCGACCCAGCGTGACCGGGAGCAGGGATTTCTCGACGGTCTGGCCGATGCGGGAGTGAGCTTGTTTGCCCGCGAGGTTGGCAATTTTCATTTTGATCTGACCCAGCAGGCCGCCCGCCGGATGTTTGAAAAGCCGGTACTGCCGGACGCGGTGTTTGTCGCCAATGACCATATGGCGCTGGCGGTGATGGAAACCGTGCGCTCCGAGTTCGGTCTGTCGGTGCCGGAGGATGTCTCTGTGGTTGGCTATGATGATGTCGGCCTGGCAAGCTGGCCGAGTTTTGCTCTGACCACTGTGCGCCAGCCCTCCAACCGGATGGTGGATGAAACAGTGAAAATTCTGATGACGCAAATTTCAACCGGCAAATTCAAGCCGCGCAGGGTCGCCATTGACGGACCTCTGATCGTGCGAAAATCAGCCAGAATTCCCGAAGGATGGCCACTATGAAGGGTTTTTCAAACCGCTGGAAAGACTTGCCGGATTATATTATCGGGGTCACCAAGGAAATCTGGGAAGACCGCGGCATCGCGACCCTCAACCACACCTATGGTGAGAGGATACCGGTGCGGATGCCATCGGGGATTTCGATTGGCAATCAGGCGACCATCAATGGCACGCTGGCGACACTGGCGGAGTTTCCCGACCGTGAACTGCTTGGCGAGGATGTGATCTGGTCGGGTAATGAGAAGGACGGCTTCCTGTCGTCTCACCGGCTGATGACCACCGGGACGCATAGCGGCTACGGCTATTTCGGAAAACCGACGGGGAAATCCTTTGCGGTGCGGGCCATTGCCGATTGCGCCGCCAAAGATGATGTCATCTATGATGAATGGCTGACACGGGACAATGCCGCGCTGGTGCGCCAGCTTGGCATGAAGCCGAAAGCCTTTGCCCGTCAGCTGATTGCACGGGAAGGTGGTGCCGAGACTTGTGTGCGGCCTTTCACTCCGGATCAGGATGTCGATGGCGGCTACCATGGCAAGGGTAACGACAATGAATGGGGTGCCCGGTTCGGCGAGATTTTGAACGCCATCATGGACAAGGATATGACGGTGATCCGCGCCCGCTATGACCGTGCCTGCCAAATCGAACATCCCAGCGGCGTCACCGGCCATTCCTGGGCCGATGCGGAATGGCTGTGGATGAGCCTGCGCTCTTCGTTTCCCAATGCCAAATTCAGCATTGATCATCAGATCGGCCGGGAAGATGCGATGCTGTCGCCGCGGGCGGCGATCCGCTGGAGCCTGCATGGCAGCCATGAGGGCACCGGCATGTTCGGCAAGCCAACCGGGGCAAATGTCTATGTGATGGGCTTCAGCCATGCCGAGTTCGGACCTTATGGGCTGCGCCGTGAATTTACCCTGTTTGATGAAGTTTCGATCTGGAAGCAGATCCTGATGCAAACCGGCTGAACGGCTTTACCTTCCTTCAATGCCTCGATGCCGCCCTTCGACACAGCCAAATTTTGAAAGATACTGACATGACACCGCAAGATTTTGAGTCCCGCATTGTTCGGTATGGAGAACTGAAACCCTGCAAGACAGCTTTCATCGATGCCCATACGCCCGGCTCGGACCAGAAAGAGAATTTCACCATTATCGGCGGCGGCGTGTCGGAAAGTGCGGATCAGCATGTTCACATCACCGAAACACCGGGCTTCAATATCGGCGCGGCTGGGCAACCGCCGAAATGTCGCAACTCGCTGCATTCGCACCACACCGCAGAAGTGTTCTATGTGCTGAAGGGCCGCTGGCGGTTTTTCTGGGGGCGCTGGGGTACGGCCGGCGAGGTGATTCTGGAAGAGGGCGATATCTTCAATATTCCGACCGGCATTTTCCGTGGCTTTGAGAATATCGGCACCGACTACGGAATGATCATGGCGATACTGGGCGGTGACGATGCCGGTGGCGGTGTGCTCTGGGCGCCCCAGGTAATCGAGGACGCAAAAGCACATGGTCTGGTGCTGGGGGATAATGGCAAACTATATGATTCCAAAAAAGGCCAGAGCCTGCCCAAGGGCGTCAAACCGATGACGGTTCTGAGCGCGGCGGATCTGAAAGAATTCAAGGAATACAAGACCAGTGAAGTGGTGCCGGATTTCGTCGCGCGCTATCAGGACATGATGGCGATGGCGGATCATCAGCCGGCAGAAGTGATCGGTGGCAACGGGCTGCTGAAAGACCGGCCGGGTTTTGAAGTTGATCTGATTGCACGCAATTCCATTTCAGCGGATTTTTACAGCATTGATCGCCATGAAGTGCTGATGGTCATGCGCGGCCACTGGCGGGTGGCCATGGAAGGCTTTGAAACAGTGCTTGCACCTGGCGACACCTTCGCTGTGCCGCCCGGCTTGAAGCGCAGCATTACTCCTTCCATGACTGGTGAAGCCAGTCTGTTCCGGGTGCGCAATACAGATGATGCGGCAGGTTCCACTCACGGGCTTTAACCGGTTCAAGCAAGGACATTCAAGATGACGAAAATTCTGACTACGCATGTCGGGTCACTGCCGCGCAGCCAGAAAGTCGTGGATTTCATTTTTGCCAGAGAACATGGAGAACCGTTTGATGAAGCCGCGTTCGACGCTGCCATGGCTGAAGCGGTTGTGGCAACGGTGGGACGGCAGGTGGAGGCCGGGATTGACATTGTATCCGATGGCGAGACTTCGAAAATCTCTTACGCGACCTATGTGAAGGACCGCTATAGCGGGTTTTCCGGCGACAGCGAGCGCAATGCGCCGGGCGATTTGAAACTGTTTCCTTCATTCCTGAAGCGGCTCGCGGATGATGGCGGCACCCCCAAATATGCCCGGCCGAAATGCACCGGTCCGGTGGTGTCGAAGGGGCAGGGCGAGTTGCAGAAAGACATCGCCAATCTGAAGGTGGCAATGGCGCAACATGGTGTTGCCAGAGGTTTCATGAATGCCGCTTCGCCGGGGGTGATTTCGCTGTTTCTGCAAAATGCCCATTATCCGACACGGGAAGCCTATCTGGCGGCACTCGCCGACACCATGAAGACGGAATATGAAACCATCGTCGCCTCGGGTCTGGAGCTGCAACTGGATTGTCCGGATCTTGCGCTGTCGCGGCATATGCTGTTCAGCGATCTGTCGGATGCGGAATTCATCAGCATTGCCGAAAGCCATGTGGAAGCGCTCAATCATGCGCTGCAGGATGTGCCGGAAGACAAGGTCCGGATTCATATCTGCTGGGGCAATTATGAAGGGCCCCATGTCTGCGACATCGATATGGCAAAGGTTTTCGGCACATTGATGAAGGCGAAAGCGCGCTATGTGCTGTTTGAGACTTCCAATCCGCGGCATGCCCATGAATGGACCGTGTTCCGCGACCGCGAATCGGACATACCCGACAGCAAGATTCTGGTGCCGGGTGTGGTTGATACGACGACGAATTTTGTCGAGCATCCGGAACTGGTGGCGCAGCGCATTGGCAGGTTTGCCGATATTGTAGGAGCGGACCGGGTGATCGCCGGATCTGATTGCGGCTTTGGCACCTTTGCCGGATTTGGCGCGGTTGATTCTGATATTGCCTATGCCAAGCTGAAGGCGCTGTCAGAGGGCGCAGCTCTGGCCTCGCGCGGATGATGAACCGGATAAAATGACCAGAGAAATTTTGCTGTTTCTGCCGGGGATGATGTGTGATGCCAGATTGTTTGCACCACAGCTTGCAGCGTTTGAGCCGGTCTGTGATGTCCGCGTCGCCGCGCTGACCGGGGCTGCCTCGGTCACGCAATTGGCAGATCAAATTCTGCAGGATTTGCCAGATCGCAACCTTAATCTAGCCGGATTGTCGATGGGCGGGATCGTGGCGATGGAAATGGCGCGCCTTGCGCCGCAGCGGATTGCCCGGCTGGCGCTGCTCGACACCAATCACCTGGCCGATGCGCCGGAGCGGCGACAAATCCGCGACACCCAAATCGCGGCCGTGCGCGGCGGCGCTCTGCGGCAGGTGATTGTCGAGGAAATGAAACCGAATTATCTGGCAGCGCGGCACCGCGACAACAAGCAATTGCTGGCGCTGTTGATTGATATGGCGATGGGGCTTGGCCGTGATGTGTTTGTCGATCAGTCGCTGGCGCTGCGCGACCGCCCTGACCAGACCGGAACCCTGATGGCGGTTTTGGCGCCCACACTGATTCTTCACGGTGTTGAGGATACGCTGTGCACGCCGCAACGCCACCTTGAGATGGCAGCGCTGGTGAAGACTGCGCAACTGGTGCCTGTACCGGATGCCGGTCACATCACGCCGCTGGAAAATCCCGGTGCTGTTAATGCGGCGCTGAGTGATTGGCTGGCCCGGTCGGTTTGAGACCATGCGCATTCAATTTATTAATGGCAAAAATCATTTATTATAATTTGATCTTATGGAGGTCCGCATTATTGTCAGTGACAGCAAAGAGGGCAATGTGATGAATGCGATGACAGGACATATGCAAGGTGAAGTCGATCCGCTGGAACTGCGCAAGGCGCTGTCCTGCTTTCCCACGGGCGTGGCCATTGTCACGACGCTTGGCCGCAACGGCGCTCCAGTCGGTCTGACCATCAGTTCCTTCAACTCGGTATCGATGGCACCGCCTCTGGTGCTGTGGAGTCTGGCGCTGTCGGCCGGCAGTCTGCCCGATTTCAGAGCACATCGCGGTTTCGCCATCAACATTCTGTCAGCCGAACAAGAGGGTCTGTGCAAGATTTTCTCTGCACCGGTGGCCGAGCGGTTTGACGGATTGAACTGGGAGCAGGGTTTTGCAGGCGTCCCGGTGATCAGCGATTGTGCAGCCACGCTGGAATGCTCCACCTATCGCACTTATGAAGGCGGTGACCACGAGATTATTCTTGGCGAAGTCCGGGCCCACCGGCACAGCGATCATGCGCCACTGGTTTACGGCAAGGGCAAACTGGCCTCGTTCTCCACAACGGCCACAGAATGATCAGAAATGCCCTGGCCGGCGATGGCTGGGGCTTCTGACAGCAGCCAGTGCGGCGCGGATCGTTGCGGCCTGTGCCTTAGTGGGCGATGTGCTTGCGGTCGACCATGAGCGGCGCTTTGAACCGGCGAAGCAGGCTGCTACAAAAGCGGCTCCTTGCCTTCATCGAGATATTCAACTGTGGTGAATGTCAGCACCGTATCGCCGATATTTTCCAGATCATGGGTCATCGATTCACCGGCACCAAAGTGGAAGTGCTTGGTGTCTCCCACATCATAGCTGACTTCGGCCACCTTGCCGTCGGCATAGCGCGAGCGCGCTTGTCCCCGTGATGTCGCGACCCAGAAATAATCCAGCACATGGGTGTGGAACGGCAGCCGCTCACCAGGCTGCATCTCAATCAACCAGACTCTGGCACGATCACTTTCGCTGACAAGTCGTGATCCGACATTGCCGTTGCGGGCTGCGCTTTTGAGCTCGCTAACAAGTTCCGGCGTCCAGTGCGGAGACGAAAATCCATCCTGTGGTTTTGGTTTGGGTGTGGCCATTATGATGTCCTTCGGTTAGCTTGCATTATTTATAGATCGATAAATAATAAATTTCCAGCCCCTGATGAAAGGTGGTTCTGTGACACGAACGGCGATAATCTGTGGTGGTTCCATCGGCGGGCTGTTTGCCGCTGCCGCTCTGCGTGCGCATGGATGGCAGGTTGACGTTTTTGAACGCAGTTCGGTTGAATTGGCCGGCAGGGGTGCAGGAATTGTCACACATGACATCCTGATCGATGCCTTGAACAATGTTGGTGCCGGCAGTGAAGCTCTGGGCGTGGATGTGCATGAGCGTGTGGCGTTTGATCTGCAAGGCGGCGAGGTGGCCAGCCTGCCCTATTTCCAGACTGTCACCTCATGGGACCGCATTCATCAGTTGCTGCGCCGTATTTTGCCGGATGAACATCATCATCTTGGCTGCGCCGTGACCGGCTACAGCCAGTCAGAAGACGGAGTGGAAGTCCGGTTTGAAAATGGTGAGACCGCGCAGGCCGACATTCTAGTCGGCTGTGATGGTTTCCGCTCGGTGGTGCGCAGCTGGATGCTGCCTCAGATCACGCCGCAATATTCCGGCTATGTGGTGTGGCGCGCGCTGGCAGATGAAGCCGATTTCAGCACCGGTCTGCTCAAACTGATTTTTGATAAATTCGGGTTTTTTCTACCCACCGGCACACAGATTGTGGGCTATCCGATCGCCGGTGCTGGCAATGATCTGCGTCCCGGTCACAGACGGTATAATTTTGTCTGGTATGCGCCTGTATCTGCGCAGCAGCTGGCGGACATGCTGACTGACGAGAGCGGCCGGCACCATGCACTCTCGATTCCACCGCCGCTTATTCGCGAAGCGGTGCTGCAGCGAATGGAACGCGAAGCGGGTGAAATTCTGCCACAGGCTTTCGTCGAGGTGCTGGCGCAAAGCGAGCGTCCGTTCTTTACGCCGATCTATGATCATCACTCTCCCCGCATGGCGGAAGGCCGGGTTGCGCTTGCCGGGGATGCAGCATGTGTAGCCCGACCCCATGTCGGGATGGGGGTGACAAAGGCTGCCAGTGATGCGCTCTGCCTTGCCCGCCAGCTTGAGCAGGGCTCAGTGGAAGACGCACTGGAGGCCTATTCTGCCGAGCGGGTACCGGCGGCAAAAGCGGCGTTTGAACGCTCACGCAAACTCGGCCGCTTCATTTTTGAAGACCCTGCCACCGGGACAAACCGCGATGGCAGGTCAAACCCCAATCTTGAAGAAATCATGCGGAAAACCGCTATCGCCGATTTCGGCTGATTTCAGGTGCTCAAGCCCGCATCGCGCACTATTTGATCGCCTGCGGATTTATCGGAGATCCGGCAGCGCCGGGAACATGCAGCGGTGGTGCGGTGAAGAAAAACTCATACACACCATCTTCGGCGCAGTCCTCGGCCAAGTCCTTAAGATAGAAGATTTCCCCCATGGAAATGCCAATTGCCGGGATCACAACCCAGTGCCAGGGCTGATTTGCCTCATCGGTCTCATTGGGGCGCACTTCACATCCCCAGGTATCAGCACAGATCGCCGCAATATCGTAGTTTTTGATCCAGTGGGCGGTCTCAAAGGCCAGCCCCGGAGCATCTCCGCCAGCATATCCGGTCCAGTCGCCGGAGGCCAGGCAACGCTCCTGATGTCCGGTGCGGACAATTACAAAGTCACCTTTGCGCACCTCCACGCCCTGTGCCTTTGCGCATTCATCCAGATCCGCATTGGTGATGGGATAGCCGTCATCAAGTGAGGACACGCCTTTCCAGCGGGCGATATCAAGCAACACGCCGCGCCCGACCATTTTGTCGCGGACATTCTCGATGCCCAGTTTGCCTGCGCCGTTGACCGTTACTTCAGTTGCGGCAAAACCATTATACATTTTGTCATCGAGAAAAATGTGACACAGCGCATCCCACTGGGTCGAACCCTGGCAGGGCACATTTATGGCGTCGTCAGCATACCGCAGATAGGCCTTGCCGTCGCCATCCTGAACGCCCGCTACCGCATCGGTGCCAGTGGCCAGCATTTGATGAATGAGGTTCCAGCGGCCCCCGAACAGGCCGCTCTGGATTTTTTCTTTCAGCGACAATCCAAGCGCAAAGGTCTTGCCCTTGCGGATCAGTCCGGCTGCATCGACGATGTCCTGCGGCGAGATATTGTTCAACGTGCCGATCTGGTCATCATCGCCCCAGCGCCCCCAATTTGAGAGCTGTTTGGCCGTGTCGTAAATGTCCTGTCTGGTAAGTTTCGTCATGATTGGACTCCCGCCTTGGTGCTGAAGGAATTTCAACGAATCCCTTTCATGTGTTTATCAGACGATAAATAAAGAATAAGGTAAATACTAACGCCAGCATTTTTTGATCAGGAGTATTGTATGAGCGAAACCGGAAAGAAGCGATTTGACGTGGTATTCGAGGGAACAGGGCGCAGCAGCGGCAAAATGCGCAATGATATTTCAGTGGAATGGCCCATGATGAAAGAGAGCTTTGAACTGGCTACCGATGAAGGGCCGTTTCATGGTGGAGATGGCACGGCACCGCCGCCTCTGGCGCTGTTTACAGCCGCTCTGACCGGCTGCCTGATGACCCAGATCAGGGCGTTTGCTAAACGGCTGCGGATTGAACTCGTTTCAGTTGAGGTCCATGCAAAGCTGCACTGGAAGGGCGAGCAGGAAGGGTCTGAGCCTTATGTGACCGCCCCGGTCGGTTTTGATCTGGATGTGGATATAGATAGCCCTGCGAGCGAAGCAGAGTTAAAGACCTTACTCAATCATGCCAAGAAAGGTTGCTTCATCGAGCAAACACTGGCGCAGGGCCTGGCAGTGGGCCACCGGTTAAAAATTGACGGTGAATGGAAGGAGGCCTGAAAGTGACAAGCAGTGCGGATGAAACGGCCACGAACCTGCCGGCCAACAAATCGTCCGAGGGGCAAAAACCGCCCAAGCGGCGCCGGCTTTCATCTGAAGCCAGACGGCAGGAGTTTATTTCCAAGGCCGTCGAGTTTTTTGCCGAGGAAGGGTTTCAGAGTTCGACCCGGGAACTGGCGCGTCGTCTGGGAGTGACCCAGCCGTTGCTGTACCGGTATTTCCCCAGCAAGGATGATCTGATTTTAGAGGTCTACAATCTGGTTTATCTGAACCGCTGGCGCAGCGAATGGGAAAACCTGCTTGCGGACCGGTCGCGTCCGGTGCGGGACCGGGTGGTGGAATTCTACCACGCCTATACGGATGTGGTGTTCAACCGTGACTGGATGCGGATTTTTATGTTTTCCGGTCTGAAAGGCGTTGATATCAACGCCCGCTATCTGAAACTTGTGCGCCAGCGCATTCTGGAACCGATTGTCCGGGAATGCCGCCACGAGGCAGGTTTTGCGCCACGCGACGCGACAGAGCGCGAGATCGATTATGCCTGGGTGATGCATGGCGGCATATTCTATTTCGGTGTTTTAAAGCTGGTCTATGAACGTGCTCCGAGCCTCGAGGATAGATCCTTCATGATCGAGGCGGCGCTGGATGGGTTTATTGCTCAACTGGCACGGTTGGGCGAAGGGGCCTGATCTGTATCAGGCCCCTTGTCATGTGCTTTAACCGGTATAGGTGCCGCGTGCAGGATAACCCTTTTCAATCACAAACGGGAGTTTGGAGTGAAGGAACTCCAGATCCGGCCGCGCCCATGGCATATTTGAAATATCGATCAGATAGAGCCGGCCGTCCGGGCGCACCCAGAACAGGCCGGGCTCGCAGAAAATATTGGCCTCATTTTCATTGATGGATTTTGAAATCCACAGACCCCAATCCCTGGCAGTTTCAACACTCAGCCCGTAGGCAACGGGAAATCCGCTGAGACCCCATTCAGCAACGGATTTGGCAGCGCGTTCTTCGTTGTCCATGGATACGGCCACGACCGAGAAACCGGCCTCCGCGTAGGCTGTGGCGATTTTGGCGAGTTTGTCGAGATAGGCCTTGCAGACCGGACAATGATAGCCCCGGTAAAACACAACCATGGTGAAAGTCTCAGGCGTCTGGTCGGCCAGCGACCAGTTGCCGCCATCCACTGTGGGCAGCGACAAGGCAGGGGCCTGTTGTTCAGGTGTCAGTTTCTTGCTCATCATTTCGTCTCCAATAAAAATTCAAAAAGGCCGGTTTGGCAGTGGCCGGTTTGGCAGGGCAGTGCCGCTGCCCCGTATGAGGCGGTCAAATTGGCGGTTTGTCACTGAATCGGATCTGCCAACCGCAATGCGTATGATGTCAACAGACAGGAATTGTCCGGGTGCGAGTGATGTTGATCCCTTCCCTTCCTTGCATTTCTTATTTATAGATTGATAAATAAGAAATGGGGTCTCAAGTCAAGAGGCCGCTATGAGCTTCCGTGTTGTTGCACGGCCTGGCTCGGTGCTGGACGGGGAACGCTGCATGAAAGCATCTGATTTCAGATATGAACGCCCGCAATCGCTGGAAGAGGCTTTGGCATTACTGTGTGACAACGGAGATGAGGCCATGGTTCTGGCCGGTGGCCAGAGCCTGATGCCGATGATGAATTTCCGTATGGCCGAGCCGGGACTGCTGGTTGATCTGAATGATATCGAGACGCTTAAGGGCATCCGGCTGGACGGCGATGATGTCATCATTGGTGCGATGACACGCTATGCCGAATTGCAGGTCTCGCAGGATGTCGCGCAGCACATTCCACTGATGGCGATGGCGCTGCCACATATCGCCCATGCCGCGATCCGCAACCGGGGTACCATCGGAGGCAGTGTCTCGCTGGCCGATCCGGCCGCAGAAATGCCGGCCTTGCTGATGGTACTGGATGCCAGGATCAAGGTGCTCGGGCAAAGCGGCGAAAAGATTTTCAGTGCCGATGATTTTTTTCTCGGCATTTATGAAACCGCCCTGGAAGAGGGCGAACTGGTCACCGAAATTGTGATTCCGAAAGCCCGGCCGGAGCAGCGGTTTGCGTTTTATGAACTGGCGCGGCGTCATGGCGATTATGCCATGTCCGGCGTCGCCGTGGCGGCGCGCGGGAAAGCAGATATTGAGAGCTGCCGGATTGCCTTTTTCGCGGTCAGCGACAGGGCGGTGCGTGCTGCGGGCGCGGAAGCGGCAATGTGCGGAAGCAGATCCGACGATGCCGCCTCGATCGACAGGGCAGTGGCAAGCCTTGCCGAAATCGATTTCATGGGCGATCTCAATGCCCGGCCGGAAACCAAGAAACATTTGTCCGGCGTGGTCTTAAGACGCGCTTTAGCGGAGTTGTGAGACGATGACACAAACCAACAACATCACCCTGTTGGTGAATGGTGAGCAGATTACAGCGAATGTTCCGGTGCGTCTCAACCTGGTGGATTTTCTGCGCAATGAGGTTGGACTGACAGGTTCCCATGTGGGATGTGAACATGGTGTCTGCGGTGCCTGCACACTTGAAGTCAATGGCAGCATGGTGCGGGGATGCCTGATGCTGGCGGTACAGGCCGATGGCGCTACGGTGACCACTGTGGAAGGTCTGGCCGACAGCGGGCGTGGCGATGAACTGCGCACTGCATTTCAGATGCGCAATGCCCTGCAATGCGGTTATTGCACGCCGGGCATGCTGGCCAGTGCTCTGGAATATATCGAGGCCGGCGGTTCTGCCGACCGGGTTGCAATCCGCGATCATATCTCCGGAAATTACTGTCGCTGCACCGGCTATCAATCGATTGTCGACGCCATTTGCGACGTTATTGAACAACGAGGTGCAGCATGAGTGGTCCGCTTTCCATATTCGACAAGCCGAACTCCTATATCGGGCGCGCCGTGCCGCGCGCCGATGCGCGCCGTCTTCTGGAAGGCCGCGGCAGGTATGTCGACGATCTGCAACTGCCGAGGATGGTTCATGCCGCCTTTGTGCGCTCGCCCTATGCGCATGCCAGAATCATCGATATTGATTTGACTGCCGCACAGGAATTGCCCGGCGTTATCGCGGTCTATCGCGGCACCGATCTGGTGCCGCACGTCAAGCCCTATGTCGGCACGCTGACCCATATGGCCGGTCTGCGTTCACCGCCGCAAATGCCGCTTGCGCTGGATGTGGCGCGCTGGCAGGGCGAGCCGCTGGTGATGGTGGTGGCGCAAAGCCGGGCGATAGCAGAGGATGCGGCGGCGCTCGTCGAGCTGGATCTCGATCCATTGCCGACGGCCTGTGACATGGAGGCCGCCCTGGGACCCGATGCGGTTGTGATCCACGAAGAACTGGGCAGTAATCTTGCCTGGGAGCGGACCGTCACGGCCGGCGATGTCGAGGCCGCCTTTGCACGTGATGATGTGACCATTGTGGAACGCAAATTCCGCTTCGGCCGTCACACCGGTGTGACGCTGGAACCGCGTGTCGCGGTGGTGGATTACGACCCCTCGGAAAACCGGATGAGCTTTTGGTATTCCGGCCAGGCGCCGCACATGATGCAGTTTATTCTGTCGAATCATCTCGATCTGCCGGAGGAGAATGTCCGGGTGATGTCACATGATGTCGGCGGCTCATTCGGCATCAAGATTCATACCTATGGCGACGAGATTGCGACTGCGGCCGCAGCCAGGCTACTGAAGCGTCCGGTCAAATTTATCGCCGACCGCAATGAGAGTTTTGTCACCGACATTCACGCCCGCGACCATGTGGTAACGGCGAAAATGGCGGTCCAAGCAGACGGCACCATCGTGGCTCTGGATTTTCTTGATCTGACCGGGATCGGGCCGTATTCGATGTATCCCAGAACCAGCGCCATTGAGTGCAATCAGGTCCTCAACCTGACCGGTGCGCCTTATCGGATCGCGCATTACCGCGCCCATGGCCAGGTGGTGTTCCAGAACAAGAATCTGACCTGCCAGTACCGGGCTGTGGGCCACCCCATCGCGATGGCAGTGGCTGATGGCCTGCTGGAAGATGCGGCGCGGAAAATCGGGATGGATGTGGTGGAGATGCGGCGTCACAATCTGATTTTCGATGACGCCTATCCCTGCACCTCAACCTCCGGCATGAAACTCGATGATCTGTCACATCACAAGACGCTGGAAAAACTCGTTGAGACGATGGGCTATGACGAGTTGCGGGCGGAACAGCAATGTTTGCGTGCGCAAGGCATCTATCGTGGAATCGGTCTGGTATCGATGGTCGAAGTGACCAATCCAAGCCCGATGTTCTATGGCGCTGGCGGTGCTGCGATTGCCAGTCAGGACGGTGCCACTGTGCGGCTGGATGCCGGCGGTGCGCTGCATGTTTCCTCCTCCATCACCGAACAGGGCCAGGGCACCAATGCCATTATGGCGCAGATTGCAGCCGGCGTGTTCGGCGTCGATATTGAGCGGGTCAGGGTGACCACGGGTGACACGGCGACCGTGCCTTATGGTGGTGGAACCTGGGCGTCGCGCGGTGCCGGCATTGGCGGTGAAGCCATGTTGCAGGCCGCCTATGCGCTGAAGCAGCAGGTGCTGGATGTGGCCGCTGTGATTCTGCAGAGCGAGGCTGCAAAACTCGACATTCAGGCCGGCGAAATTGTCGATCTTGGCACAGAGACTTCACGCATGGCGCTGAGCGATCTGGGGCGGATGGTGTATTATCGCGGCAATGAACTGCCATCTGATCTGAAGCCGGAACTTGTGGCGACTCGGCATTACCGGGTGACGGATTTTCCCTTTGTGTTCACCAATGGGGCGATGGCGGCCCATGTCGAAGTCGACATTGAAACCGGCTTTGTCAAAGTGCTGAAATTCTGGGCGGTGGAAGATTGCGGCCGGGTGATCAATCCGCAACTGGTTGACGAACAGGTGCGCGGCGGCGTGGTGCAGGGCATTGGCGGGGCACTGTATGAAGAATGCATCTATTCTGAAGACGGTCAGATGCTGAATGCAACAATGGCGGACTATCTGGTGCCGATGGCGGCCGAAATGCCGGATATCGTCGTCGGCCATGTCGAGACACCGACGAAAACCTCGACCCTTGGTGCGAAAGGGGCCGGTGAGGCAGGAACCGGTGGTGCGCCGGCTGCGATTCTGAACGCGGTCAATGATGCGCTGCGCCCGCTTGATGCCAGCCTGTACCAGATGCCGATGACGCCGGAACGGGTGTTGAAGGCGCTGGGCCGGATCTGATTTTCCGGTCGCACGGTTGTTTATAAAAAAGGGCGATCCTGCCGGATCGCCCTTTTTGCGTTTGCTCGCTAAAGCCTATTCCAGAGAATAGGTGAACGGCCAGTCATATCCGGTTGCATCGACCGCATCGATGTAGGATTGCATCACTGCTGTGCCCGGCATGCCGCGTCCGTCGGCATCTTCAGCCTGGCGTTTGGGGAATTCTGCCAGCGATTTCGCCCATCCGGCGCGGGCTTCAGGACCCAGTTTCTTGATGTTGGCTCCGACTTTCTCCAGACCTTCCAGTCCGGATTTCTGCCGCGCATTGTTGGAGATGCCGGATTGGGTCTCATAGCCCCGGCCAACTTCAGTGATGATCTTTTGAACATCTTCCGGCAGTTTTGCATAGGATTTGCTGTTGATGGTCAGGCCATTGACGCCCATGGCACCAAAGCCGATCAAGGTGTAATTCGGTGCGGGCTCGTAGAATTTAAAGCCGAGATAGGCCGACGGGAACATCAGCCAGCCATTGTAGACGCCGGTCGACAGGGACAGATAGCCATCCGGCAATGTCGATTGGACGGGCACGGCACCGGCATATTCCAGCCATGGCAGATTGGGCCCGGCTCCGCCGATTTTAACACCTTTGAGATCTTCTGCCGTATCCCAGGGATCGGTAGTGCCAAGGTGATAATTGTCCCAGCCATGGAGGCCAAGCAGCTTTTGGTCATACTCTTTTTCAAAGACTTCGGTGAGCCAGGGATTGGCATCATAGACCGCACGAACAGCAGTCATTTCCTGCTCGGAATCCTGCGGGCCGAAGGGCGCGTAATAAGGGAAATTGTGCAGGAACAGTTTGGCCGGCTCAAAGCAGAAACAATAGGCGCCGATGTCGAGAATGCCGTTCTGCACGGATTCAAGGGTTTCGGCTACACCAGCAATGGCACCGCCATAGGCTTCGACAAATTCTATCGTGTGGTCGGTTTCCTCAGCGACGCGGCGTTTGACTTCAGGGACAAAATAATCTGCCACATCTGCTACATAGACTGCAGGTCCGTTTGGATGGCCGGCACCAATGCGCAGTGTGATCGTATCACTGGCGCTGGCGGCTGTGGCTGCAAACGCGAACGCTGTGGCCAGGATGCCCGTGGCCAGTTCTGATTTTTTTAACAACACTCTTTTCCTCCCGAGTTGTTTTGGTACGATCCCCGTTGGCTGACGCTGTTGGACGCGCCATTGCGGGGTGAGACGCAGCCTCTTATTTATCGACTGCTAAACTAACTGCATTTCCCCACAGTTTTTGATCGCAGTCAAGCGGCAGCTTGTCTGATTTAATTTCCTTATTTATCGATTGCTAACTTTCTCGCTTGACTTGCCCTCGCCAGAAGTTAGCTTGCGGGCGCAATTGCAATTCCATGGGTTTGGGAGGACTTATGAGCGGCCCGATTAAATTTGCCAGAACGGTCCATCTCGTATCGGCATTCTGGACTTTGGGTCTGGCGCTGCTCATCTTTGGTGATGTGACCGGTCGCAGCCTGCTGTCACAACCGATTCCCGGAACCAAGGAAATCCTCCAGAATTCCGTGGTCGCCATTACATTTCTGCAATTGCCGCTGGCGATTTATTCCGGCTCGATGCTGAGGACGTCCATCTTTGCCGACGCGCTGCCGGCAGGAGGGCGCAGAATTTTGCGTACCATTGGCGCAGTGCTCGGCTTTGCCGTGTTTCTCGGGCTGGTGTGGAGCACCTGGCCGGCGTTCCAGGATGCCTATCGCATCGGAGAATATGAAGGTGAAGGCTCGTTGCGGGTGCCGACATGGCCGGTGCGCGGCACAGTTTTGCTGATGTCCGTATTCGGAGCATGGGCCTATGTGACAATGATCTATTACGACTGGACCGGTCGTCTTCTTGCCGAAACGGAAGCGCCGCACGCATTGACAAGCGGCCAATTCAAGTAACCAGAGGAGTATCTGAACCATGGGTGGAGATATTGCGCTCTGGATGTTAGGCCTGCTGATTTTTCTGATTCTGCTGGGCGTGCATATCGGCATTTCGCTTGCCCTGTGCTCGGCGCTGGGCGTGTATCTGATGCTGGGCAGTACCGAGGCCGCACTCTCCATTCTTGGCAATACGGCATATGAAGCCATTCGAAAGGATGTGTTTGCTGTTATTCCGCTGTTTGTGCTGATGGGGGATTTCATTTCGCGATCAGGGGCCGCGTCGGACCTTTACCGGGTTTGTGACCGCGCCCTGCGGCGGCTTCCGGGACGCCTTGCGATTGCAACTATCGCCGGAAACACGGTGTTTGCAGCGGTCACCGGTGTATCCATCGCTGCGGCTGCGGCCTTTTCCCGGATCGCCTATCCTGAAATGAAAAAAGTCGGATACAAACAGACCTTTGCGCTGGGGGCAGTAGCCGGTTCTGCCTGTCTGGGAATGCTGATACCGCCCAGCGTGCTGCTGATCGTGTGGGCTATTCTGACGGAAATGAGTGTCGGAGCGCTGTTCATTGCCGGGATTGTGCCGGGTATCATTCTGGCAATTCTGTTTTCCGCCTATGTCATTATTGCCGCCATCCGCAACCCGGAGATTGCGCCTGCCTTCGAGGGCGATACGGTGGAAATGACACCGGCTGAGATCAAGTCGGAGCTGATCGGTGGCATTGGAATTCTGTTCCTCATTCTGCTCGTCATTGGCGGCATCTGGACCGGTGTTTTCACACCTACCGAGGCCGCCGGATTTGGCGCCATCGGCGCGCTGCTGATTGGTATCGTCAAAGGCATGCGCTGGCGCGAGATTGTCGACGCCATCTTCCAGGCCGGGCGCACCACCGCGCCGATCATGTTTCTGCTGATCACGGCGCAGATGTATTCGCGGCTGCTGGCCATTGGCGGCGCCGTGAATTACATCAAGGCGCTGTTTCTGGGCATGGGTGTCGATCCGTTCCTGGTGATCGGTCTGATGATGGTAATCTGGATCATTCTCGGCATGCTGATTGATTCGGTGTCGATCATCCTGTTGACAGTGCCGATTTTCGCGCCAATTGCAGCGACCTTCGGGATTGATCCGATTGCCTTTGCAATCTTTGGCATTCTGGTGATCGAAGCAGGATTGCTGACGCCGCCTTTTGGTCTTCTGGTTTATACGGTGAAGGGTGCGGTGCCTGACCCGACCGTGACCCTTGCACAGATTTTCAAAGGTTCGACACCCTATTTCCTGCTGATTCTGGTTGCCGCCCTGCTGGTGCTGTTCATACCGGCGCTGGCGACATGGCTGCCGAAATTGATGCTGTGATTAACTGGCGACCAGACTGTTGATTTCCTCACGCAGTTCGCGAAGAAACACCAGACCCTGTTGCGAAATCGGCTTGCGGGCCGGCTCAATGACGACAAAATCGGAATATAGCGGCGGATCGACAATCGGGCTGATGCGGCGTATGTCGCCGGTCTGATC
Source organism: Pararhizobium sp. IMCC3301 (assembly GCF_030758315.1). NCBI lineage: Bacteria > Pseudomonadati > Pseudomonadota > Alphaproteobacteria > Hyphomicrobiales > Rhizobiaceae > Pararhizobium > Pararhizobium sp. IMCC3301. Next base: position 1,931,436 of record NZ_CP132336.1, on the reverse strand, counting down.
GGGGACGCAGATCAGGCCCGGCAGGACTGCCACCCACTCGGTCCGGGCGACCAGGCCGAGGGTTCCGTTCATGGCATCCATTTCCAGCAGCCGTTCAATCCGGCCGCCATGGCTTTCGAAATATTCTTCAAGCTTGCCACGCCGCACATTGCTGATGGAGGGCACAATGACTTTCAGCGGCGGCAGATCGGCAAGCCGGATCGGCTGGCCATGCTGCAGACCCATTTGCGGACCGGACACCAGCATTTCGCGGTCTCTTGCGAGTGGGTTGACGGTCAGGCCGACGCCTCCGGAAAACGCCGGCACAAGAGCAAAATCCAGTTGTCCGGCACGCACCATTTCAGTCAGCGTGCCGCTGTAGCCCTCAATGATATGAATATTGATCTGCGGGTGTTCTGCGATGACGCGCTGCAGCGGCGGCACCAGGGCAGCACGGGTGAAGGCAGGCATCAACCCGGCCCGGACATCTCCGGAAATGCCGGTTCCGGCAGCGCGCGCCTCGCCGGCCGCGGTTTCCAGATTGCGCAGCACGTCAATGGCGTGGCGGTAATAGCGCCGCCCGGCAGGAGTCATCTGCACACCGTCGCTGGTGCGTTCAAACAACGCCACGCCGAGTAAATGTTCAACCGCAGCAATGTGCTGTGAAATACCGGACTGGGTGGCATTCTCTCGGACAGCCGCCCGGGTGAAAGAGCCTTCTTCGGCAACCGCCACAACCGATCTGATCTGCCGCAAAGTCACCATCGCCAAAGACGCTCCATTACAAAAAATAATGGGAAACGTTATCCATTATTATTATGCTTAAGGCAATCCGCAGCTTACACTGCAGTGTAATAACGGCAAAACACGCGCTCACAACCTGTCAGGACGCGACAAATTCTGGGGATTTCATCATGGAACTTGGCTTTTTCACAATGCCGATACATCCGGTCGAAAAGGACTGGCGCACATCATTGCAGGAGGACCGCGAGGCGTTCCTGCTGGCCGATGAGCTGGGGTTCACAGAAGCCTATGTCGGCGAGCATGTCACCGACAAGGCGGAAAATATCACCAGTTGCACGATGTTTATCGCATCGCTGGCGGCGGCGACAAAACAGATTCGCCTGGGCACCGGAACGGTGAATATGCCGAACAGCCATCCGGCCACGGTTGCAGCGCAAGTGGCGATGCTGGATCACATGCTCGACGGGCGGTTCAATTTCGGGATTTCTCCAGGAGGTCTGGCTTCGGATGCGGAAGTGTTCGGCAATCTGGATGCCAACCGCAACGAGATGTTTCTGGAAGCCATCGATATGGTTCTGGAAATCTGGAAGCGCGATTCGCCCTACAAGCTTGAAGGTAAATACTGGACGGTTTCCACCGAGCGTACGAGCCTGACCGATATCGGCCAGGGCATCATGCCGAAACCACTGCAGCGCCCGCACCCGCCGATTATCGTCACCGCCGTAGCGCCGTTTTCCAAAGGCGTGACGGAAGCCGCCGCGCGCGGTTGGGATCCGATCAGCGCGAATTTCCTGATGCCGCAATGGGTCGCAAGCCACTGGCCGAAATATGTCGAGGGTTGTGAGCGGGTCGGCCGCGAGGTTTCCACCGCCAACTGGCGCGTCGCCAAAAGCGTTTTCGTTGCCGAGGATCTGGCGACCGCACGGGAATATGCGCTCGGGCCGGACAGCCCCTATGTCTATTATTACAGCCAGCTGCTGACGAAAATGCGCAAGCATAACCGGCTGGAACTGTTCAAAGCCTATCGCGACCAGCCCGATGACGACGTGACGCTGGAAGATATCTGCAACCGGCTGATCATCTGGGGTACGCCCGACAAGGTTGTCGACGATCTGCTGGCATTCCGCGAAGAGGTCGGTGATTTCGGCACATTGCTGTATGCCGGAAAGGACTGGGCTGACCCGGAACTGGGACGGCGCTCGATGATACTGCTGGCGGAGAAGGTCAAGGCGCAGGTCAATGACGCCATCGCTGCGGAAACCACAATGGCGGCTGAATAATGCTGCAGCCCTCGCGCAGCGGTCGCGCCGGCCGCACAGGCCCTGGCGCGTCCCGGCTAAATTACCGGATCGACGGCCCAGATGTGGGCCCGTGGATCGTGCTGTCCAACAGTCTGGGTGCAACACTGGAGATGTGGGCACCGCAAATGGAGATGCTCACTGCAACATTTCAGGTGCTGCGCTATGATACGCGCGGACATGGCGGCAGCGATGCCCCGACAGGGCCTTATGATTTTGATGATCTGACTGGCGATGTCATTGCATTGCTGGATCATCTGGAGATTGAAACCGCCGCTTTCATGGGATTGTCGATGGGCGGAATGACCGGGCTTGGACTTGCGCTTGATCACAGCCAGCGGATTGAGCGGCTGGTCTGTGCCGATGCCAGAGCCGACGCACCGGAAGGATTTCGGACGTCGTGGGACGAGCGCATTGCCAAGGTGGAACGCGGCGGTCTTGAAGCAATTGTCGAGGGCACACTTTCCAGCTGGCTGACCCCGGATTGGCATGCTGCCAATCCGCAAGCCGCGCGGAACATCGCCGACATGGTGCTTTGCAATGACAGGAATGGATATATTGCCTGCTGCCGGGCCTTGCAGGGGCTGGATTATTTGCGCCGGCTGCCGGAGATCTCTGTGCCGGTGCTGTTTGTCGGCGGGGCGCTGGACAAGGGCGCGGCCCCGGAGGTGATGCAGGCCATGGCGGACGCCACACCGGATGCCCGCTACCACAGCATCGAAGGCGCGGCTCATGTGGCCAATATCAATGCGCCCGAGGCATTCAACAGCGCAATAGAACCTTTCCTCAAGGGCGCGGAAAGGCTCTGATTATCCGGCCTGCGGCAATGTTCTGACAGTGCCGATATCAACTGCAATTCCGTCCTGAGCGGATTTCAGCGCGGCAAAGGTCAGGGCCAGACTGTGAAGATTGGCGGCGGCGCTGTGACCGGGTTCGCGGTCCTCTTCGATGGCGCAGAGCAATTCTCCCATGGCACCGCGAAACCCGTCATTGAACCAGGTGCCGGTGAGGTGCGGTGTGGCGCGGCCCTCCTGCGTCGTCAATGTGACCTGCTGCTCCGCCAGATCGGGACCGCTGCTGGAGATGCTGCCGCGCGTGCCGCTGATATAGGTGGTGTTGAGGGGCCCGAACGCCGCTGATCCGTCAAAGACGAGGGAGGCTTGGCCGCCCTCAAGGCTGACCAGCGCCTGAGACAGCAGCGGCGGGCGCACCGACTGGCCTTCGGCTCGGGCTTTTGTTGCGAATACCGATTGCGCTCTCGTGCCGACCAGACTGGCGAGAAAATCGAACCAGTGGACGCCGAAGTCGAACAGGATCAGATCTTCAATGTCTTCAAATGGCGTGCCGCCGATCCAGCTGTGATCCCAGTGGATGGCCGTATGGCAACTTGTCAGATCACCGATCAGTCCGCTGCGCACCGCTTCGCGCATATAAGCCATATGCGGCGACCAGCGGCCGTTCTGATTGACCGCCAATCTGACGTTGTTGTCGCGCGCCAGTTGCACCAGATCCTCGCCCTTTGACAGATTGGTCACGAAGGGCTTTTGCGACAGAACGTGTTTGCCGGCTGCCAACGCCTTTTCAATCAGTTCGAACCGGTCCGCGGGATGCGGCGTAATGTCCAGAACCTCGATGGAAGGATCTGCCAGAACCGATTCAAAGTCATCGGTTGCCTCTGCCTTGGGGAAAAATTCGTCGCGCCGTGCCTCGGCCTTTGTAAGGGTTCGGTTGCAGATCACAGCGACATCAAAATCGGCTGTCCTATAGGCATCCAGATGCGCTGCGGCAATTCCGCCGGCGCCAATCAGCGCGATGCGCGGAGTGTAGCTCTTTGGTACTGGTGGCTGATAGGCAAGATCCGGTGCCTCTACGTTCCTCACAGGCGCAGCCGACAGCGCATAGGTGTCGGTATCGGGCATATCGTTGCTCACGGGATCAGTTCCAGGGTCCGCTTCTGCCGGGCCGACAGATAGGCGGTATCGACAATACGCTGTCCGATGAGGCTGAGCGCGGGCGACAGTGGCCCGGCGATGTCTTCATTGCGCCCGATGCAGCCAAGAACATATTCAATCGGATTGGTCCGGCCGACAGCCAATTCATCTGCGGGCACTGCGACCGGTTCCGGCCGGTCCCTGGTTTGCAGAGTGACGAAATCATCATAATCATAGCTTGAAATGCTGCCATCGCGGCCGACCACGACAAATCCGCATCTTGGTTGTGGCTGTATGGTCCAGGGGTCGGTCAGTGTGCCCCACCGGGTTTCCAGTTTTGAAAGACCCGTTTTGTACCGGCATATGGTGATCGAGTGCTGATCGACTTCGATGCCGGGCGTCTCGTCGATGACGCAGGTCACTTCCAGAGGCGCTTCGCCATTCATGAACCAGGTGCCCAATGTGGCACCATAGCCGAGATAATCCAGCAGGCTGCCGCCACCGGCGGATTTTTTATACCACCACGAATCCGGTTTCTGGCGCTCAACCTCCTGCGGCGTGACCTCTACCTTGTCAGCCAGATGAAACAGCGGCCCGCGATTGCCATCATAGAAGTGGACTTCAATCAGTTCACCGATCGCGCCTTCATCGATCAGCCTTTTGCAGGTGTTGTGGCTGCGATACCAGGCCAGTGGCCAGTTGATTGCCATTTGCCTGCCAGTACCTGCCATGGCATCGATCATCCGTCTGGCGTCGGCGAGGGAAGCGGCGAACGGTTTTTCAACCAGCACATGGATATTGTGCCGTGCCAGCGCTTCGACATGATCGACATGTTCCGCAGTTGCTGCACAAACGATTGCCAGATCAGGCGCAGCTGTCCGGATGCAGGCGTCAAGATCGGTAAATACGGCCGAATCGGGTAGCGCAAAATCAGCTATGGCCCCGGCCATACGGTCGCGCGAGCGGTCGTAAACGCCAACGATCTCCGCATCGGGATGCTGATCCACCATGCGCAACAGATCGCCCATATGCATATGATCGAAATTAATTCCGGCGACACGCCACTTTGCCATGATTTTCTCCCTCCCGGATCATTGCGTGATTCTGTCCTGGCGAAAGCTGACTCAGGCCAGTTTTATAAACAGATGTTCACCGCGTATCCGGGTTTCATAGGTTTTCAGATTTACGCAGACCGGCGCGCCCTTGGCATGTCCCGTTATAAAATCAAACCGACCCTGATGCTTCGGGCATTCGATGATCGTGCCCATCACTAGCCCGTTTGCAAGGGGCACCCGTTCATGGGTGCACAGACCATCGGTCGCGAAATAGCGATCATCATCGGTACGGTACAGGGCGAAATAGCGGCCTTCATGTTTGAAGGTTATCGCATCTTCCGGATCAATGTCCTCCAGCAGGCAGGCCTCAATCCACTGGGCTTCCATAGTCATGTTCCTTGATTTTATGAGATCATTCAGCGGGCCGGAAAACGGCGCCATGATTGTGCGGCACCGGGTCAAGTCCCAAGGGTAATTGCCGGGCAACGAAATAGGCTGGTTCGCGCACCTGACGCAGCAGTGTCGGGATGATTTCACGATATGCGGCGATAGAACTTGGGTAAGGCTTGGGACAATCGTGTTTGATGATCTCATGAAGCTTGGGCAGGGCGTGATAGGGCACCATCGGAAACATATGATGTTCGATATGATAATTCATGTTCCAGTAGAGAAAGCGAAACAGCGGGTTCATGTAAATCGTGCGGGAATTAAGCCTGTGGTCCAGTACATCCTCGGCCAGACCGGCATGTTGGGTCAGGCCGAAATAAATCGTCATGAAGCCGCCATAGATGGTCGGCAGGCCGATCAGCATTGCGGGCAGAATAGACCCGCTCACAACACATGTGAGCGCGACCGCGACCAGGATTGCAAGATAAATACGTGCGATCAGATAGACTTTTGGCCGCTCGGTCTGCGGCACGAAACTGGCTTCATCAGGCGTCAGCCTGCCACTGGCATGTTGCACCAGAGAGCGCAGTGTTTTCCAGGTGCTGGCCAATGCAAAAATATTGAGCAGAAGGGCTTTGATATCCGGCGGCCGGGGCGCGGCAATTTCCGGGTCCCGGCCGACTATAATCGTGTCGGTATGATGCCGCGTATGGCTCCACAACCAGATGGTCGGTTCGCGCAGAATCATGAAACTGGCGAGATAATACAGCGCGTTGTTCATCCAGCGTGTCTTGAACGCTGTGCCATGCCCGCTTTCATGCCAGCGGCTGTCGGAGGACGACCCGTACAGAACACCGTAGACCAGAAAGAACGGTGCCGACCACCAGGTGCCCCAGAAATAAACCGCGCCAGTAGCTGAGCCCAGCAGCGCTGCCAGCCAGATCAAGGTGTCGCGTATGGCCGGTCCATCGGAGCGTCGCATCAGGCCTTTCAGAACTTTGCGGTCGATCCTCACCGAATACCATTCCGCCGCGGCCAGACCATTGTGTTCCGCCAGCACACTGTCACGGCCTACCAGACTGTAGTCACGGGGTGTCGGTTCCACTGGAAAATCCATCATTTTGATGTAATTACCACAGTTTCCGATGCAATCTGCGCACTCGTCAAGCCGTAATACGGATAAACAGCTCTGAAAAGACTGGAATCGCGATAATTTTTGGGCCTCTGTATCCAAACGCCTCAAAATGATGTATTTATGACAATGCTGTTTTAACCTGGAATGGATCTTATGGGTCTGGTAAACCGCCGCCTGCCGAAAGTCAGAGAGATATCCGAGCATGCAGGTGTCTCCAGGGCAACTGTTGACCGGGTTATCAACAAGCGTTCGGGCGTTCAGGCGCATACGCGCCGGCATGTCCTGTCCGTGATTGACGAGATGAGCCGCCAGGTGCCCGGTGCTACGCCTGATACCGCAGATGATCTGTTGCATCTTGACTTCATCATTCCCGATCATGGCAATGCTTTTCTGCTGGAGCAGGCCCATCAGTTGCAGTCTTGCGCGCAACAGCTTGGCACCGTCTCCCTGTCGATCCACCATCCCGATACGGCAAGCGAGGACGAAATCGTCGCGGCGCTGCAGCGCATTGCACCGACGGCCCAGGCGGTTGGCCTTATCGGCCTCGACAGCCGGAAAGTCCGGGAGGCGGTGCGTGAACTTTGCAGCCGGAATATTCCCGTGGTGACGCTGGCGTCCGACATCCGCAATGTGCCGCGGACCGCTTATGTGGGGATCGACAATCATGCGGCCGGCCGGCTGGCTGGATATCTGACTGGCCGAATGCTGAAACCGCCGAAGGGAAAAATCGGACTGGTGCTGGGATCAAGAGCCTATTTCGGACATGAAGAGCGCGAAATGGGATTCCGCAGCGTCTTGCGCGAGCAGTTTCCAACGCTGCGGATTGTCGAGGAATGTGAAGTCCATGAAAATGCCGATCATGCCTACAGGGAAGTCAGCAAAATTCTGTCGGTGCATCCGGATCTTGACGCAATTTATTGCATTGGTGCCGGCCAGTCCGGCGTTGCAAAAGCCCTGATCGATTGCGGATGCGAAACATCGGTGACGTTTATCGGCCACGGGCTTTCGACAGATACACGAAACCATCTGGTCAATGGCGTGATGGATGTGATCATCGAAGAAAGCGCGGCAGAGGAAGCCCGCCTTGCCATTGAATGCCTGGTGGCGGCCGTGCGCCGCAGCGGTGAAATACGTCCCGCAGCAATCCCCATCCATGCTATCTTTCGTGAGAACCTACCGGCAGAAACATGAGTAGACATCTTGACCATATCAGCAGCGGCAGCGTTGCCTTTGACTTCAACCGTTCGGGCGGAAATATAGAGAATTTTGCCGTCACGACAGCGGATGGAACGGTCACAAGGCCGCTGCATACAGCGCCATGGGCGAGCGAAGCTGCTACACTGCCTGATGACATTGCCTTGGTTGAACGACAACTTTCCGGAGACTTTTTCTGTGCCCCTTTCGGCGTGAACCCCGGCGGGCCAATCCATGGCGCGACAGCCAATGGGACCTGGCAGCCCACAGACAGAGTGGAAAGCGTCGATGGGGCGGTGCGTCACACCTACCTGTTGGAAGACCGCGTCCATGGTGCGGTCGTCACCAAAACGCTGACTGTGCGGCCCGGCCATCCAGTGCTCTATCAATGCCACAGATTTGAGGGAGGTTCAGGACATCTGCCGGTTGCGCATCACGCGATGATCAGGGTGCCCGGTGGGGCACAACTAAGTTTCTCGAAAAAGCAGTTCGGCATAACCCCGAACGCGCCGCCTGAAAGCGATCCGCAACGCGGCTTTTCGATGCTGGCCTATCCGCAAAAATTTGAAGGGCTGGACGCGGTCAGGACTGCGGCGGACCAGAGCGTTGACGCAAGTTTCTATCCCTTTTCAAAGCGGCACGAGGACATTGTGGTGATGGCTGAAGCGACAGGCAGTGAGATTGGCTGGTCTGCCGCGCTGGCCGACCAAGACGGGTTCTTGTTTTTTGCCGTCAAAGACGCCAGGGCTCTGCCGGAAACCCTTTTGTGGATGAGCAATGGCGGGCGAAATTACGCCCCATGGTCAGGCCGTCATACATGCGTTCTGGGGATAGAAGAAGCGGCGACCGCCTGTCACGCCAGCGGTGCATTTGCCAGCAGCGACACCAGATCGCCGAGCGGACTGGTTCAGGCGCTTGCTCTCAAAGCCTCGACGGTCCGTGAAATCCGCTATGGGTTCGGCGCCATTCCGGCACCGCCGCATTGGCGTGAAGTGGCAGATATCCGTGTCAGTGCTTCAGAGTTGACGCTGGTTGATGTCAGCGGTGCTGAAATTACGCTGCCCTTTGACGGCACGCATTTCGGACTGTAGTCAACTTTCTTCGGTGATGCGCACATAGATGGCGGTGACGACCAGAATGATCATGCCGAAGAAAATCCGGCGCGTGCCTTCCGGGATTTGCATGACCGTCAGCATGGTGGCCAGCACGGTCAGAATGAGAGCACCGATGATGGTGCCGGAATAGCTGCCACGCCCGCCGAAAATGGAGGTGCCGCCGATCACCGCTGCAGCCACAGAGGGCAGAACGCGCGGCTCCACCAGCGACAGGGACGGGGCCTTGATAAGGCCGAGATAAATCAACCCGGTCAGTCCTGCGATCAGTCCCGACAAAATGTAAAGCGCCATGAGAACCTGCCAGGTGCGGACACCGGCAAGGCGCGCGGCATTTTCATTTTCACCGATTGCATATAACAGCCGGCCAAAGCCAGTGCGCCGCAGACCGACGATGATGAGAATGGCGAGGGGCAGAAACACCAGCAGGGAATTGGGCACACCATAGCTCAGACCGGTGCCAAGCCATGACAGAATATCGGGAACGGACGAACCCGATGCGATCACCGTGCGCTGATAGACCTGCAGACAGCCGGTGCCGATCAGGCCGGTTCCCAGCGTCATGATCAGCGGGTGAACCCTGAACAAGCCGACGCCAATGCCGTTGGCAAGGCCGATCAGCACGGGCGGTATCAATGCCACGAGAATGGCTCCGGTCGGTCCCAATACGGAGAGTTGGCTGGCCGCCACAAAAGCGCTGACGGTCGCGGCCACGCCAACCGACAGATCTATCCCCCCGGTGAGCATGGTCAGGGATTGGCAGGCTGCCAGCATGGCCAGCGGAACGGCAAATTTGATGGTATTGGCGAGCCACCGCTGATTGACGATCCCGGGGACCATAATCTCCAGCGCGACCACCAGCCCGATGAGCAGAACGATCAGCGGCACCAGCGGATAATCACGCATCACGACACGGAATGATCCGGCAAAGCGGGAGGCTCTGGGTGCGGATGGGTTCATCTCTTGCGCGCCTTTGCTGCCAGCAATCCGCCAGCCATGACGACAATCACCATGATTGTACCCTCAACAATCGTTGTGATATTGGGGTCAATCGACATCAGCGTCAGGTCTGTGCGCACCAGCCGCAATATGAATACAGCAATGATCGGACCCAACAAACCGCCTCGGCCGCCACCCAGAGTGACACCGCCCAGCACCACAGCTGCGACGCTTGCCAGCAGATAAGGACCCGGAATAGGTGCGCCGATGCCGGTGGTAGCAGTCAGCACCAGGCCGCCCATGGCAGCAAACAGTCCGGCCATCGCATAGGCCGCAACTTTGGTCCGGTTGACTGCAACACCAGAGCGGAACGCGGCCAGGCTGGAAGAGCCGATGGCATAAACAGAAAGGCCGAAGCGTGACCGTCTGAACGGCCACCAGACAATGCCGAGGCTGACAATCAAAAGGATCAGGGCTTGCGGCACCCATCTGGTCAGATCTTCGGGCACAGCCGGAATGGAAATTGACCCGACCAGCAGATTTTTGAACCATTCGGCAGCTCCACCGCCGGGCGCGTTGAGAATGATCAGCGCTACGCCTTCCCAGACAAACAGCATGGCCAGCGTCACAACGATATCGGGAACTCTGGTCAATACAATCAGCAGGCCATTGATCGCGCCCATGCTGGCGCCGACGAGCAGCACAAAGGGCACGACAAACAAGGCGTATTGTTCGCTGGCTCCATCCATCATCACGGCAGCGGTGACGCTGGTGACAGCCATCATCGATGCAATGGACAAATCGATGCCCCCGGCGATGACGACAACGACCTGGGCCGCGGTTGCAAATGCAAAGGTCAGCGCGGCGCGCGACAGGGATTCAAATCCGGAGGCGCCATAGTTGGGCTGGATGGTCCGTGTGAAGACAAGCAACGCAATGAAGATCGTCGCCAGGCCGATGTTCCAGTAGTGATTGCGCAGAAATTTCATCATGGCAGCTTCACAATCCCGCTTGCTGAGCTTGAGTAGCTGAGCGGTCAGTCAGGCCATAGGCCGCGCGCATCAGAGTCGGTTCATCGGCGTTGTCGGCGCTGATTTCGTCCACCACCCGTCCGCCGAAAATCACTACGGCGCGATCGCAGGCCAGTTGAATTTCCTCAAGTTCGGATGTGTAGAGCAGCACCGAAGAGCCCTGATCGGCCAATTCACGCAGCAGTGGATAGATTTCGCGTTTGGTGCGGATATCAATTCCCCGCGTTGGATCGAAACACAGTAGTGTCTTGACACCCAGCGCAAGCCAGCGGGCAATCGTCACCTTCTGCTGGTTGCCTCCGGACAGCCGCTGCACTTCGCCCTGGGCACGTGTATCGATCTGCAGCCGCTTGATCGCCGCATCGACCTTCTGCTTTTCAGCTCCCATGTTGATCAGGCCCCATTGCGAGGGGCGGGTGTGGAACGGGATCGCTATGTTCTCGCGGACAGAGCGCTGCATCAGCAAAGCGTCGGCACGGTCGCCGGGCACATAGACATGACCGGCGGAGATCGCGTCGGCAGGATGATGAAAATCCTGCTTTCTTCCATCAATCTCGATGGTCCCGCTGTCCGGGCGCATAAAGCCGGCCAGCACTTCGAACAATTCATCCTGGCCCTGGCCTTCCAATGCGGCGATGCCGAGGACTTCACCGGCATGCAGCTCGAATGACACATTTGTCAGCTTGCTGCCGGCGGCGAGGTTTTGCACCTTGAGCCGTGGGATCGAAGCGGCGGTTGTGGCTGCAACTGTGGTTTTCTTCGTGCTGACCGATTTGCGCACGGCGCGCATGCTTTCTCCGAGCATCAATTCGACGATGTGATCCTCGATACCGGGCTCAATGGCGACATCGCCGACGGTTTCGCCGTCTCTCAGAACATTGGCGCGATCACAGACGGCGGCAATTTCCGCAAAACGGTGAGAAATATAGATCACCGAACGATCCAGCTGCTTCTGCTTGCGGACCACGTCGAGCACTTTTTCAACAAGGTTGGTCGGCAGCGCCGCCGTCATTTCATCCAGCAGCAGAATGTCAGGCTCGCTCGCCAATGCACGGGCAAGGTCAACGACACGTTGGATGGCCAGGGGCAGGCGCTGTGCGGTTTCGCTGAAATCGAGATTTTCGATACCCAGCTCATTAAGCCAGTCGCGGAAAGGCTCGATCGGCGTGTTGCCGAGGCGCAAATTGTCATACACATCGAGATCTGGAATCAGAGATGGTTCCTGATAGACCGGAACCAGTCCGGCACGTCGGGCATCGGCTGGCGAACGGATGCGCCTGTGTTCCCCGCGAATGAGGATTTCACCTGCGCTTGCAGAAATCGCACCGGTCAGTATTTTAACCAGAGTGGATTTTCCCGCACCATTGGCGCCCATCAAGGCGATGACTTCACCACTGGCCACTTCCAGCGAAGCGTTGCGCAACGCCGCCACAGCACCGTAGTTTTTGGCAACGCCGGTGGCGCTCAATAAGGAGCTATTCGCCATAAAACAGGATGTCCTTGTTGCGGGCGAAAATGGCGAGAAGGGCCAGCGGCTGAAACCGCCGCCGGCCCATAGTCAGGACAGATTTATTCACCCGGACCTTTACAGGCGATGATCTGTTCTTTGGTGTAATTGGTCCAGCCCGGAATAAAGATGGACACGGGCCATTCCGGATCAAGCGAGGGGTCGGCGGCAACTTTCAGCTTCGCCTTGCCTTCCGCCGTTCCGTTTTCCCACAATTCCGGATCAACCAGAACGACGCGCTGGTCAGGCTTTTCGCCTTCCAGCAGCTTGATTGCCAGGGCGACGCCGGCACCGCCGACGGAACCGGGATTGGTGACCGCCGCACCGACCAGACCATCGACGCTGTTCAACTGGCCGACAAAGCCCGCATTGTCAGCACCGACAATCGGCACCAGCGGCGTGTCGGATTCTACGAAAGCGTCGACAATGACGTTGTCGATGCCCGAGGTCCAGACGCCGCTAAACGGAATTCCGGTGGCGATATAGTCGAGAATCTGCTGCTTGCCCTGATCCTGCTGCCAGCCGGTGAAGACTTCCTGTGCAACTTTGACATCGGGATATTCAGCGAGGGCGCGTTTGAAGCCCTTGTCGCGATCATCATCAGCGGACGCCCCTGCAGCACCGCGCATGTAAATTACTGAGCCGTTGCCACCGATTTGTTCGAACAGCCATTTGGCACCAAGATAGGCGTATTGTTCCTGGTTGTTTGACAGAATATAGGCGGACTCTTCATTGACGCCCTGATCAACCGCAACCACCACAATACCCTTGTCCGTCGCGGCCTTGACTGCGGATTTGATGCCGTCCGGGTTTGATGGATTGACAACGATGGCATCAACACCGGCCTGGATGAGATTGTTGATATCCTCGATCTGACCGGCAGCATCGGTGTTACGATGGGCGATGTTGAGCGACTTCACTTTGCCCGATGCAAGGGCTTCGGCTTTCATGGCGCAGACCATTTCTTCGCGCCAGCCATTGCCCTGCACAGTATTGGAAATTCCGATTGTATATTCCTGGGCCATCGCTGAGCCCATGAAGCCCATGGTCAGAGCGCCTAAAACAGCGCCGGTCACTAAAGTTTTCTTCATGCCAGTTTCCTCCGTTGGATGGATCCGCACTTTTCGGATCTGTTTGAATAGATAACCGCCTTCGCGGCTATTGCTATTTTATGTAAGGGCGCAAAATATCCCGCGCCAAGGCAAATCCTCGTTTTATTTTTTCGTCGCTTCCTTCAAAATCGCTATCTTCATGCTCAATGATGACAGGGCCGTCATACCCAGCGCGATAAAGTCCGGAGAAGAATTCATTCCAATCGACATCACCAAGGCCCGGCATTCTGGGTATCTGCCAACCCATGCCGGCCGACATGATGCCGCGGTCGTAAAGTCCGTCATGATCGATCATCAGGTCCTTGGCATGAACATGGAACATTCGGCCGCCGAACTCGCGGATGAAGCGGCTCTGATCAATCATCTGCCAGATCAGATGGCTCGGGTCGAAATTCATTCCCACATCCCCCTCCCAGGTGTCGAAGATACGACGCCAGATAACTGGCGAGTAGGCAATGTTATGGCCACCCGGCCATTCGTCATAGCTGAAAATCATCGGGCAGTTTTCAAAGGCAAGGCGAACATCGTGATCGCGCGCATAGGCGATGATCTCGGGCCAGATTTTGAGGGCGCGCTGCCAGTTTTCATCGAGGTTTTCGGCGGCATCACCGCCACAAAATGTATTGACCAGGGGAACACCCATTTTCGCCGCAGCGGAGATCACCTGTTTGAGATGCCCGATCACCATATCGCGGTGCGCCGCGTCAGGATGCAGCGGGTTGGGATAGTAGCCAAGGGCGGAGACAGAGAGGTTCTTGCCGGTCAGTTGATCAACGATCTCGCGGCCCTGCGCCTCGGACATCCCGGTGACATCAATATGGGTCGTGCCAGCATAGCGCCGCACCGGCCCGTCGGCCACCGGCCAGCAGGCGATTTCCAGTGCCTCAAATCCTGACGCAGCAGCCCATTCGGCTAGATCCATCAAGGGTGTATCGGGAAAAGGCGCTGTCAGAATTCCAAGTTGCATATTTCCTCCCTTTTTTCAGCGCTGATTGGGCGAAATATCGACCCAGCAACCTTGTTCGGCGCTGCGCAGAACCGCGTCACACACCAGCATTTCATAATGTCCGTCAGCAAAGCTGGCATATCCCGGATGTGACGACGCTTTGCCGTTGCTGACATCCGCATAGATTTCGCGGAACAAGGCAAAAAACGAATCTGCAAATCCTTCGACATGTCCGCCGGGCAGGGCAGCGGCTGCGGCTCCGCGCGCATTCATCAAGGCCGCATCGCGTTGCAGGATTTGATTGGCGCGGTCGCGGTGCCCGATCCACAGATGATCAGGTATTTCGGAATCCCAGGAGGCACCGGATTTTGACCCGTCGATCTGCCATTGCATCGAGTTCTTCCGGCCGGGACTGACCTGACTGATGACAACCGAGCCGCGCGCGCCGTTTTCATAGCGCAGCAACAAAAGGGCAGTGTCGTCGGTGGTGATTTTTCTGGCGATGGTTTCCCCCGACCCGGCTTGCGAGAAAGTTTCCACCGGTCCGACCGGCTGTTGCCTGGTTTTTACGAAGGTTGAAAGTTCGGCCATCACCGAGGTCACTTTCAGGCCGGTGATATAGCTGGTCAGATCGATCCAGTGGGTGCCGATGTCGCCGACAGCGCGCAAGGGGCCGCCCTTGTCGGCTTCAAGCCGCCAGTTCCAGTCGGTGTCAAACAGCAGCCAGTCCTGCATGTAGTGACCGGAGATCAGACGAATGTCGCCAAGCTCATCTTCCGTGACCATCTGGCGGGCATGCTGGTTCAGCGGATAAAACCGGGTATTGTAATTAACCGCAGTGATGAGATTGCTCTTTGCCGCCAATTCCACCAATTCAGCAGATTCCTGCGAAGTCATTGTCAATGGTTTTTCGCAGACCACATGGCGGTCCGAAGCCAGAATCTGTTTGACCTGCTCAAAGTGAAACTGGTTTGGCGAGGTGACATGCACGATTTGAACCGCTGGATCGCTGAGCAGCGTGTCGAGCGTATCATAGGCTCTGGAAACCCCCAGCGCCTGTGCCGCCTGCTCGCCGCGCTGCAGGCTGGAACCCAGAACGCCGACAACATTGATGCCCAAACGGCGCAACGCCTGAACATGAACTGTGCCGATAAAGCCTGTGCCAATCACGGCGGCGCCAATGGATCCGGGACCTGAACCGATAGCTTCACGCAACAGAGTAACCTCCGTCAACATTCAAACAGGCACCGGTAATGAACTTTGCGGCGGGCGATGCCAGGAACAGCGCCGGTCCGGCAATATCCTGCGGATCGCCCCATCGACCCATCGGGGTTCGCTTGTTGACAGCTTCAACATGGGCAGGGTTGGCGCGGCTTTTGGCCGATTGTTCCGTGAGGATGAAGCCCGGGGCGATGCAGTTGACGCGGATTTGGTGTTCAGCCCAGGCAATCGCCAGAGATTTGGTCAATTGGCTGACAGCAGCTTTCGAAGCGCCATAAGCAGGGTTCAGCGGGCTGCCAAAAGACGCGTACATGGATGAAATGTTGATCACGCACCCCTTGCTTTGTTTGAGATGGTCGAGGAACGCCAATGACACCCGAAAGCTGCCTTGCAAATTGACATCGATCACCCTGGCGAAAAAGTCCGGATCCATTTCTTCGCCGCGCGACGTGATTGCGGCGCAATTCACCAGGATGTCGAGGCGATCCGTCGCCGCAGCCAGATCAGCAATTTCCTGGCTGTTGGTGACGTCAAACCGGACATAGTTGAATTCGCCTTGATCTGCTTCCGCCGGGCCAGCTTCTATGCCGGTAATCGTGACATCAGCAGATGCCGCCTTGAAGGCGGCGGCTATCGCAGAACCGATTCCCGCCCGGCTTGCGCCGACGACCAGAACTTTGCGGCCTGAGAAATCAAAATATGCCTGCGGGTCCATTCAAAACCTGCCTCCCGAGCCTTAGCTTTTCACGAGGAAAAGAGAAATACAAGAATATTTTCATTTTTTCCATTTTAGAAATTTTGGTGCATTTTCAGGGAGAGAGGCTGCTGTGTAGACCTGCTGTCGCTGTCAATTTGACGCACTGCCGCGCCGCCCGAGGCTGACAATAATGGATTGGCAGAGCACAAGAGCGGGAACCTGGGAGCGGAAATGCCCGAGGCTGGCTTCCTTCACATAAAGTACGTGATCGGCCAGTTTCACGACTGGGCTCAACTCATTGTCGGTGATGGCCAGCAAAGTGCAATTGCTCTTCGCGGCCATTTCAGCAATCGCCACGGTTTCAGGGGTATAATCGTCAAAGGTCAGGACCAGCAGCGCATCCTTGTTGCGGATCGCACCAACCTGTTCGTTGCGCATGGCGCCGAGATTATCGATCATATGCGCAGGTTTGCCGACTTGTGACAGGCCGTAAAAACAATAGGCGCCAATTCCAAATGCACCCCTTGCGGCCGCGATGTAAACGGAATCGCACTCGGCCAGACTGTCGACAAACGCCTCCAGCGCCTGATCCTGAATGTCTTCGCGTAGGCGCAGCAGTGAATCAACAGCGGTCTGAACAAATGTGTCAAACAGCGCGCGCGGATGGTCAAGATCGAGGCCACGTTCAGCATTCTGGTCACCGGCGTCACCCAGCGCCTTGATGCGGTCGGCATAGGTCATGCGCGGACCAACAAGGCGCTGGCGAAACACATCCTGCAACTCGGCAAAACCGGCGAAACCCAATTCCTTGGCAAAACGGGTGATGTTGGCGGCCGGAACATCGGCCAGCTTGGACAGACCGACGATATTGTAGATTGCAACATCTTCCGGATTGTTGAGGCAAAATTGCGCCAGCTGGCTGAGCCGCCTGGGCAGGCTGTCCTGCCGCGCAATCAACAGCGCCACCAGACTCTGGAAATCGACGATGGGCTGCGGTTTGGCTTGCGGGTTTTTCTTCTCTGGCATTGGATTTATGGTTCGCCCCTTTTGAGAATCTGAATGCAGCCTAACTATCGATGCCGCCGGCGACCGATTGTTCCTGATCTATGATCGATCCGGTCATCGGGGTGGACGCATCGCTGAGCAGATAGACCGCCAGCCGCGCGATGTCTTCCGGCACCAGCAAACGGCCAAAGGGTTGCTGGCTGATGGCGTCATCCAGCCAGCCTTCGCCCTTGCCAAGGATGTGCGCCTGCATGTTCCGTTCTGCCGGCGTGTCTGTCCAGCCAACATTGATGCCATTGATGCGAATGCGATCAAAGCGGTGTTGATGGGCAGAATTTTTGGTGATGAGCGATAGCGCTGCCTTGGTGGCGGAGTAGACAGTCAGATCAGCGGCCCCTCCATGAGCATTGATCGACAGAATATTGACAATTTCACCGGGCCGTTTTTCCGCCTTCAGGTGATTGATGAGGTGTTGTGAGAGGAAGAACGGCTCCTCGGCATTGACCTTAAACAGTGATTGCCAGACTTCGCGGCTGGCATTGTTGGCCGAAGCGCGGGTGGTCAAACCTGCCGAATTAACCAGCGCGTCGATGCGACCGAAACACGAAATGGCTTTGGAAAACAAGCGCTCTGCGGCCCCCGGCGTAGCCAGATCTTCGCTGATCATCAGCGCATCTGCGCCAAGCGTTTTCAACTCTGCCACCACAGCTTCACCGGCTTTCGCGTTCCGGCCGGACACGATAATGGCTTTTGCACCGCTGTTCGCCGCCTCGATGGCTATGGCCCGGCCGATGCCCTGGGTAGAGCCAGTAATCAAAATGATCTTTCCGTCGAGGCGTGCTTGCATGATCGATTAGGTCCCAATGCGGCCGCTTGTGTTCAAAACAGATCAAGCTCACGCGGTTCGCGTGCGCAGATGATCAGCGGTTTTGATGCATTCGTCGCTCTCCTCCCTCAGTGCTCCATACCGGTGATGATGCGCTCGACAGCATCGACGCTGGTCTGTTTGGGATCAATATCGTCAGCCACAATGCGGCCGCGGCGCATCACAACAATGCGGTCGACCACCTGAAAGACATGGTGGATGTTGTGGGCGATAAAGATGCAGGAGTGGCCGGAACTGCGGGCATTTCTGACGAACTGCAGAACGCCCTGTGTTTCCGCAACACCGAGATTGTTGGTAGGTTCATCAAGGATGATCAGGTCGCTTTCAAAATACATCGCCCGGGCGATGGCGACGGCCTGACGTTCACCACCGGACAGGGAACTGATGGGTGTCGCCGGGGGAATGTCTTTTGAGATCCCGACCTCCTTCAGCAGGGTTGAAGCGACGTCCTCCATCTTTGCGATATCGAGCCGGCTGAAAAGCCGTGGCCCCTTGACCGGCTCGCGGCCAAGGAACAAATTGCGCGCGATCGACAGCTGCGTGACCAGGGCGGAGTCCTGATAGATTGTCTCGATGCCGTTTTCGATTGCATCGGTGGTGCTGCGCATATCCACCGGTTTGCCCTTGATGCTGATCGCACCGCTGGTTGCCTGAACGGCCCCGGAGAGAACCTTGATGAGGGTAGATTTGCCGGCTCCATTGTCACCCAGCAAGCCGACCACTTCGCCGCGGCTGACGGATAGAGTGACGTCTTCGAGGGCTTTGACGGGACCGTAATGCTTGGTGATCCGGTCCATCTGAATAAGGGTTTCGGCCATGATCTCAGTCTCCCGAATGGTTCTGGCGATCAAGCCACGAATGCAACGCCATCATGCCCAGAATGATGGCGCCGATGAAAATATTGTAGGCCAGTCCCGGAACACCGATCATAACAATTCCGTTGCGCATCAGCCTGAGGATAAAGATTCCCAGAACCGTGCCGATGATGGTGCCGCGGCCACCCAATAGCGATGTGCCGCCGATCACCACCATGGCGATCACTTCCAGCTCATACCCTGTGCCACTGTTGGGATTTGCCGCTGATGTGCGTATTGAACTTATGATCCCGGCAAAGCCCGCCAACGCCGAACTGAGGACAAATAATCTGACTTTGGTGGCGATCACTTTGACGCCCCGGGCGCGCGCTGCCTGGGCGTTGCCGCCGGACGCCTGAATCCAGTTGCCGCCCTTGGTCTTGGTCAGCACATAATGCAACAGCAGGGCGATCACGATGAACCAGAACAGCGACATGTAGAGCCGCAACGAGCCGATATAAAAATCACCCACCAGAGCCTGCGCCAGCCATTCGCCACTGGCGTTCCAGGTGCGCTGGGGAAAGCCGTTGGTGATGTAGAGCGCGGTGCCGCGCGCCATCAGCAACATGCCCAGAGTGACAAGGAATGACGGTATTTTCAGATAGGTGACAAACCATCCATTGGTGAGACCGATCGCCACCGCGATCACGAGAGAGGCCAGGAATGATAATTCCAGCGGGAGAATGCCTCCGTTGAACAGAGCCCACATAATGACAGGCGTCAGCCCGAATACGGAACCCACGGACAGGTCAAATTCGCCTGACGTCATCAGCAGTGTCATGGCCAGTGCGATCATGCCCAGCTCAACTGTGAATGCCAGCGTATTGCCGATGTTCAGAATCGACAGAAAGCTTGGATTGATCGATGTGAAGACAATGATGAGTATGACAAGCAGGATGGCCGGGCCGATTTCAGGCCGTGTGCGCAAGGTCTGGGAAATGGAGTGCATTGCCGGTTTTACCCTCTTGCTGTTGGGGCCAAAGCACAGGCACGCAACTTTGGATCGGCTGTAAAGATCTGTCGTATCGGCAAACCGGGCACAGCGCTGCGAAGTGCTGTGCCCGCTCGGTTATTTTCCGCTCAGGACATCGTCATAGATTTGTGCCGTGTCTTTTTCGTAGAGCGCGCCGGTGATGACATCAAAACCGGTGGGGATGCCACTGGCGGCCATGGCCGCAAGCGAAAGCGCGACATAGCTGGTGGCCTGGGGGTCCTGCCATTGCGCCGCGTTGACATAACCCTCAAGCACGGATTGGGTGGTGTCCAGAGAATTGCCCCAACCAACGACGGGGATGTCGCCGGCTTTGACACCAACCTGATCGAACACCCGTTTCACCGAACCTGTGACCAGATCGCCCAGGCCGATGATGGCGTTAATCTTGTCGCCATTGGCGGTCATGTAATCGGACATCCGCGTTATGATTTCCGCCTGATCAAGCGTAGCGTCGGTGACTTCCCAAGTGATGTTGAGAGGTTCGAACACACTGGCAATGCCCTGCTCTTCCTGAACACCGTAAGTGGCGCCCGGGACTTCAACTGGCATCCAGACAAAGTCACCCTCTTTGACGAGGCCTTTGTCGACCAGATATTGCGCCCAATTGCGGCCGTAGGTGACAAGTTCACCGCCGACATAGGCGTCGAAGCTGGCGGTTGGATCCGGAGTGTTCATATTGATGATGGGGATGCCGGCGGCATTGGCTTCTTTCGCCACTTCCACCAGACTGCCCGGATCAGGGCTTGAGGTCACAATACCGTCCGCGCCGGAGGCGATTGCCGCGCGGATGGCTTCCTGATGCGACGGCACGTCGCCGCTGTGAAATGAGGTATTCACCGTATTGCCGGTATCTTCGCCCCATTGTTTGGCCCCATCCAGAAAATAGGTCCAGACCGGGTCCGCCGGCGAGCCATGCGAGACCCAGTAAAATGTCTTTTGCGCCTGCGCGGCGCCCATCGGCAGCGCAATCGCCAGTGCCAGCCCGGCGGCAAGCATTTTCAATTTCCCAAGCATGTCATTCACTCCCTGGTTTTATGGAATTATTCGAGCGGATCTGCTGTCTGAAAAGAAGCAGCCAGCTGACCCTCCGGGCAAAGTATGAAAAATAAAATCCAAATATGCAATATTGAAAAATATTGACCGAAACGATTTGGCGCAATGTGTCCTGCAACAGCGCAGTTGCGTTGCTGAATAGATGGACGCCGGTAAAACTTAGGAAGCTGGAGTCGCAGTACCTTTCGCAATAAATCCCCAATCTCGTTCAAACCAGAAAAATCTGCGGTGCGGTTCCTGATTCAAAAATCAGCAAAAGGCAGTCTCCGGACTGGTTGCCAGTCCGGAGTATTTTTCCGGAGTATTTTTTTCGGGAGCGCTTAAGCGCCTCAGTTTTCCATCGGTCCGCCGGCTTTTTTCCAGTCGCCGATGCCGCCGACATTCACCACCGCAGTATAGCCCATATCCTGCAGGGTTTTTCCGGTCAGGGCAGCCTGGCCGCCAAGACCGCAGACCAGGGCAATTTTGGCGTCTTTTTTCAGGGCTTTATTGTGATGGGGTGTCGCCTCGTCAGCGGCAAATTCAATAAAGCCGCGTGGAATACACAGTGCACCGGCAATCGTGCCACTTTCGGCAATGTCCTTTGAATCGCGCACATCGACAAACACTGTGTCTCCGGCTTTGTGAATTGCAATCCCCTGTTCGCAAGGGACGCGGGTGACGGCTTGGTTGGCTTCGTCCAGATATTGCTGTGCAGTTTTCACAAGACCATTCCTTCAGTTGTTTTTGGAGGTTATCTCAATCGTACCACATAGGGCGGGTTCGGCGCGAAACCAATCACCGGCTCAGGAAATATCGGCCAGTGACGCGCGCTCGACAATGCTGGTGGCAATGCGGATGCTTTCAACCGGCTGTTCATTCCGCACCATGCGCATGATGAGATGGGCGGCCTCCCGGCCCATGCGGCGATGCGGCACATGGACCGTGGTCAGGCCAGGCTCCACCGCTTCGGCCAGGTCGATATCATCAAAGCCGACGATTGACATGTCCTGCGGGACCCTCAGCCCGGCCTGATGCGCTGCTTTCAGTGCGCCAGCCGCCTGAACATCATTGCCGCAGATGATGGCTGTCGGCCTCTCGTCAAGCGCAAGAAACTGCTGGGCTGCCAGCTTGCCATGTTCCACGGAGTAATGTGTTTCGATCAGCATCGGTGGCGCTAACAGCAGGCCGTGGTTGCGCATGGCATGAGAGACGCCTTCAACACGCTCGCGGGCGCGATCATTGCCTGCCGTGGTGCCGGCAATCATGGCAATGCGGCTGTGGCCGCGGCTGATGACATGCTGCGTCATATCATAGGCCGCGCGATGGTTGTCGAAGCCGACCTGACTATAAGTCAAATCGTCGGAATAGGTCCACATCAGGACGAAAGGGATCTGCCTGTCGGCCAGCAACCGGTAGGTTTCCTGCGGACGTTCCCGTCCGATCAGGATCAGGCCATCGACACCGCGGCCAAGCAGGGCACGAATCTGCCGGGCTTCCTTTTCGGGGTCATAAAGCGAGGACGCCACCAGCAAGGTGATGCCGACCAGAGACAATTCTTCCTGAAGAACCTGCACGCCACGGGCGAAAATCGCATTATCCATGGTCGGAATGACAGCGCCGATGGTATTGGTGCGGTTGGAGGCCAGCGCCATGCCGCCGAAATGCGGCGTGTAGCCCAACTCGGCGATGGCTGCCTCCACCCGGTTTTTAGTGCTCTGGCGGACACGATCCGGCAGATTGACGCAGCGCGACACTGTTGCGGTGGAGACGCCCGCGAGGCGGGCAACGTCATCGAGCGTCGGAAGGGTTCGTGTGCTCATAGGACAGGCACCCGGGCCGATGATCGGGTGATAGCGGCGCGTCTGGCAACCGCGTTGCCGGGACCGGACATGCCGCTCCACAACGCCCGATGCCAGATCAGCAATGCGCAATCTTTTCTGCTTGATGTCATCGGTCGCAGCATCTTTTTGCTATTGATCCTATCGTCAGCACTCTAGTTGCGCCATGCGGACATTGAAAGCCGAATGCCGGATGTGTTGAACACCTGTTTTCGCGCAACTCACTCTGACACACGCCGTACCATAACAACTGGCCATACTGAGCCATGTTTGAGTGAGGCCAATCGAAAAACCAACTTTCGCGTCAAAAAACGGATATGGCACCGAGAGTTCCCGCAATTGCGAACAGATCGCACCACCAATTTATATTGCATCCATAATGTAAGCGCTTGCATTTCTGTTTGCAAGCGCTTACAAGAGTTCCTAGACAGGTGCTTGCACGTTTGGGAGGACGTTCAAAATATGACCGCTTTCGCTAAGCCAATTTTGATCGCGTCGCTGATACTGTTCGTGATTTTCTTCACGAATGTCGGAATTGGCGCGGCTGGCAATACCGAGTTTCTCGGTGATGTTCCGCAAATGCTTCTGCTGCTCGCATCCGTCTTTCTATTCGTCGTCGGCATCTTGCGATGCGAAGCGCGGTCCATGGAGCAGGACGATGCGGACCGCATCTAAATTTCAACCGGGAGGAAACAGAATGAAATCCAAGAACCCAAACACCGAAATTGCGTCGCTGGAGCGGCGGAACTTTATGAAACTGGCTGCTGCTGGCAGCTTTACCGTGGCCGCTGTGGCTGGTGCTGCCGGAACCCTGTGGTCGTCCGAGGCGATTGCCCAGACGGCAAAAGAAGAATCCGACCGTGAGCGGGCTGCAGACCACATCATGACGATTGCGACAGCCTATGCGATGACCGCCGATCGCAGCTATCCGATCATGCAGCTTGATTTCAAGGAAAACATTCAGAACGCCACAAATGGCAAAGTCTATGTCAAGCTGGCCCCTGGCGGTCAGCTTGGTGCCGGTGGTGCTCTGGTCCAGAAAGTTCAGGGCGGTACTATTCAGGCGGCGCAGCACTCGTTGTCCAATTTTGCGCCGTTTGCCCCGGTGGTCGATCTGATCAACTTGCCTTATCTGTGCGGCGCCAACCAGCGCTTCGTCAATCTGGTGAGTTCCGATCACTGGAAGAACACCGTCAATCCGCTGGTTGAAGCAAAAGGCTTCAAGCCGCTGTACTATGTGGTGATTGATCCACGGGTTGTGGCTGTGCGCAAAGGCGGCGCAGGTCCGGTTAAAACACCAGCCGATCTTCAGGGTGTTAAATTCCGCGTTCCCGGCTCCAAAATGTTGCAGCAATATTACCGCATGGTTGGTGCCAATCCAACGCCGGTTGCCTGGGGTGAAACACCTTCCGCGATCAAGCAGGGCGTGGCCGATGCGCTCGATCCTGCCGTTGGCGCGCTGCATGTTTTCGGCTTCAAGGACATTTTGAGCTACATCACCTTCACCCGCGCCGTTCCTGATAGTCAGGTCTATTCCTGCAACGCGGAATGGTTCAACGCACTGCCGGCCGATGTTCAGGAAGGCATTGAATTCGCCTCTGAGATCACCTCCCAGCAAAATCTGGCGAAAGTTCCGGCAGCGCGAAACTATGCCATGGCTGAATTGTCGAAATCCGGCGTTGAGTTCTACACGCCGACCGCCGATGAACTGGCCGAATGGGAAGCGACCGGCGGCTATCAGCGCAGCGAATGGGACAGCTACAAGACCGAACTTGCAGGCTCGATGGATGCCTTCGACAAGATGGTCGAAGCCGCCGGCACACAAAGCCGGAAATACGTCCACGACGCCTGACCAAATGAACACTGGGCGGAGCCATGCGCGCTCCGCCCATTTTTACAACTCTGCCCGACATCATAAAGATCGCCTGTAAGGCGGCGTGAGCGCGCGGCAGGAGGGGGAAGAAATGCTTAAGGCGCTGAATAAAAACGCGGAACGGTGGGCCCTGCTTGTCTTCTACACCTTGCTTGTGGTGACGATGGCTGTTGAGGTCATTCGCCGCGAGGTGTTCTCCTACTCCTCAATCTGGGGTGAGGAGATCGTGCGGTACTCATTCATCTATCTGGCCTGGATCGGAGCCGCAGCCGCAGTACGAGAGCGAGGCCATATCCGCATCGATGTGATCTTCAACTATGTCTCTCCCCGGGTCAAAAGCCTGCTTTATATTTTCGGCGACCTGGTGATGCTGTTAATCGCGGTGCTGGCGTTCTGGTGGTCGTTTGAAACCGTCTCCGTCTCCTGGAAATTCGGCTCTGTCAGCCACGGTCTGCGTGTCTCGATGGTCTGGTTCCTGATGGCTGTGCCACTGGGCTTCGGCCTGATGATGCTGCGCCTTGTTCAATCCCTCATTCGAGATGTCGCTGACCTGCGGTCAGGACGTCCCGTTTATGAGGGTGAACGTCTGTTTGATTAGGAGAACGCGACATGCTCTGGAACCAGATTCAACAGGAAGCAACGGTCATTGGCTGGGATTTTTATGGCCCCGTCCTGATTTTTGTGGCCCTGATTGCCCTCGGCGTGCCGGTCTGGGCTTCGATCGGCGCCGGTGCGGTGTCGATGTTGTTGATCTCCCAAGTGCTGCCCTTGTCACTGCTCGGTGAAAGCCTGTTTGACGGGATTGATCATTTTGCCCTGACCGCAGTGCCGCTGTTCATTCTGACCGGCGATGTGCTGGTGCGCACTAAGCTCAGTCGAAAGTTTCTCGATGTTGCTGAAGCGCTGACTTGCTGGGCGCGTGGCGGTTTCGGATCGGCGACCGTGCTGGTGTGCGGCATGTTTTCAGCGATTTCCGGATCCGATGCGGCGGGCGCTGCAGCTGTCGGCCGGATGACCATCGACCGGCTGGTGGAGTCTGGCTATCCGCGCCCCTATGCCTGCGCACTGGTCGCGGCGGGTGCCTGTACCGGTATTCTCATTCCGCCCTCGATTGCCTATATCGTGATTGGCTTGGTGCTGGGGATTTCAGCTTCCACCCTGTTTCAGGCGGCGCTGATTCCCGGAATCCTGATCCTCATTTCAATTCTGGTGACCAACATCGTCGTCAACCGCAGACATGCCTATGAAGGCGGCGGGTTAATTTCGTTCCGCGACTGGCTTGCCAATGTGGGCCGGGCTCTGGCCCGCGGCTGGTACGCGTTTCTGGTGCCGGGTGTGATCTTCTGGGGAATCTTTTCCGGCCGCCTGACACCGACTGAAGCGGGTGCCACCGCAGTGATGATTACCATTCTGCTTGGTTTCATTCTGGGAACCCTCAAACTATCCGACTTTCCGGCCATGATGGTCAGTTCCGCCAAGGTCAATGGCATCATTCTGCCGATTGTGGCGATGTCGCTTCCGCTGGCGCAGGCAATGGCTGCAATGGGCGTGCCGCAGGGTTTCGTGTTTGCTGTCACATCGATCACCGATAATCCGTATATTCTAATCTTGCTGATGATCGCCATCCTGATCGCCGCCGGCTGCGTCATGGAGACGACGCCGAACATCGTCATACTGGCGCCACTTTTGAAACCGCTTGCCGACCAGATCGGGATGAACGAAATTCAGTTCAGCATCATGATGATCACGGCTCTGGGGGTCGGTTTCATAACGCCGCCGCTGGGACTGAACCTGTTTGTCGTGTCAGGCCTGACCGGGGAATCGATCCTCAAGATTGCCGCCCGCGCAGTGCCATTTGTTTTCTTCATGCTGCTGGTCGTGTTGCTGATTGCCTACGTCCCTGTGGTTTCCACCATACTCCTACCTGATATCTATAAGTGAGAGCTGTCATGACTGTTGAATATCTCAAGAAAGCTGATCGAAAATCCACCGACGATGCGGGCGACGTGCATGCCGTTGTCAAAACCATTCTGGATGACATCGAAGCCGGTGGTGATGAGGCTGCGCGGCGCTATGCTGCCCAGTTTGATAAATATGACGGCAACATCATTCTCACGCCGGAAGAGATCGAGAAAGCCTCCGATCTGGTGCCGCAGCGGCTCAAGGATGATATCCGTTTTTCCTGGGACAATGTGCGGCTGTTTGCCGAGGTGCAGAAAGAAACCATCAAGGACACAGAGGTGGAATTGCGACCCGGACTGATCGCCGGGCAAAAAGCCATTCCCTGCCAGGCTGCGGGTTGTTATGCGCCGGGGGGGCGCTACAGCCACATTGCCTCAGCATTGATGACGGTGACGACGGCGAAGGTGGCAGGGTGCGGACATATCACAGCCTGCTCTCCGCCGCGGCCCGATATCGGTATCGCGCCGGCGATTGTCTATACAGCCAATCTGTGCGGAGCCGACAGGATTCTCGCGCTGGGCGGTGTTCAGGGTATCGCCGCGATGGCGTTCGGCCTGTTCGGGTTGCCGAAGGCCGATATTCTGGTCGGTCCGGGCAATCAGTTCGTCGCTGAAGCCAAGCGCATCCTGTTCGGCCGGGTCGGCATCGACATGTTCGCCGGACCGACCGACAGCCTTATTCTGGCAGATGAAACCGCCGATCCGCACATTGTCGCATGGGATCTGGTAGGGCAGGCGGAGCACGGTTACAATTCTCCGGTCTGGCTGGCCACGACCCACCGGCCACTGGCGGAGAAAGTCATGGAATTGGTGCCGCAATATATCAGTAAGTTGCCTGACTTAAACGCACAGAATGCGGCTGCTGCTTGGAAGGATATGGCGGAAGTCATGCTGGTTTCGGACCGGGAAGGGCTGGCGCAAATCGCCGATGAATATGCGCCGGAGCATCTGCATGTGCAGGCGGCAGACACGGATTGGTTTCTGGAGCGGCTGAATTGTTATGGCTCGCTGTTTCTCGGCGAAGAAACCACGGTCGCATTTGGCGATAAATCCGCCGGGCCGAACCATGTTCTGCCGACTTCCGGGGCGGCGCGTTATACCGGCGGCCTGTCAGTGCATAAATATATGAAACTGGTGACCTGGCAAAAAGTCACCCGTGAGGGTTCCAGGGCGGTTGCGGAAGCCACTGCGCGGATATCGCGGCTGGAAGGGATGGAAGGCCATGCCCGCACAGCCGACATAAGGCTTGAAAAATACTTTCCCGATGAACGCTTCGATCTGACAGCAGGTTGATCCGATGCAGGACATGTTCAGCGTAAAGGGAAAAATCGCCTGCGTGACGGGTGCCAGTTCCGGCCTTGGCCGGGCTTTGGCCTCGGCACTGAGTGAGGCCGGCGCCATCGTGGTCGGCCTGGCACGGCGGCAGCAGGCTTTGCAGGCCTGGCAATCTGAATCCCGTGGCGAAACCGCCTTTGTCGTCTGTGACCTGTCTGATCCGGGGCAGATGGCGGCGGTGGCAAGGCGTGCCGCCGAGCCGTTCGGGCCACCGGATATCCTGATCAATGCCGCTGGTGTCAACACCCGGCAGGTAGCCGATGACGTCACGCTGGAGGGCTGGCAGCAGACTCTGGATCTTAATCTCTCGACGCCGTTTTTCCTGGCCCAGGCGCTGGTCCCTTCAATGCGCGAAAAGCAATGGGGCCGGATTGTCAATTTCGCCTCGCTGCAGACAGAACGTGCCTTTGCCGGCGGCATTTCCTATGGCGCGTCGAAGGGCGGGGTCGGACAGATGACCCGCGCCATGGCGGAAGCGTGGTCGAAATTCGGCATTACCGCCAATGCGCTTGCGCCGGGGTTTTTCCCGACCGAACTGACCGGGCCGGTCTTCGACAATCCGGAGTTGGCGGCACGTAATGCGGCCCAGACCTGTATCGGCCGCAACGGCACGATGGCAGATCTTGTCGGGCCGGCCTTGTTCCTGTGCTCGGAGGCAAGTGCCTATGTCACCGGCCAGATCCTGTTTGTTGATGGGGGCTACACCGCCAAATGAAAGCGCTGGTTTATACAGGCCCCGAAGCTCTGGTGGTTCAGGATATGCCTGATCCGGTCGCTACCGGTGATGAGTGTCTGATTGAGATCCGCCATGCCGGGATTTGCGGATCGGACATGCATGCCTGGGCCGGCCATGACGAACGCCGTCCCGCGCCCCTGATTCTGGGACATGAGGCCGCCGGTCTGGTGATTGAAGGCCCGTTGCAGGGCCAGCATGTCACCATCAACCCACTGGTGTCCTGCGGCAGCTGTGAGGTGTGTCTGACAGGGCGGGAAAATCTGTGTGCGCGGCGCGAGATCATATCGATGCCGCCGCGTCAGGGCGCTTTTGCCGAATTCGTCACCATGCCGTCGGCAAATCTGGTGACGATTCCCGACGGATTTCCAACCTGGAAAGCGGCGCTCGCCGAACCGATAGCCTGCGGCTGGCATGCGGTGCGGCTGGGCAGCCGGATTCTCGACCGGCCGGTTTCGCAGGCCAGTTGTCTTGTCCTTGGCGGCGGGGCCATTGGTCTGGGGGCGGCACTGGTTCTGGCGGAAAAGCACGCTGGCGAAATATGGATTGCCGAGACAAACCCGGCACGGCGTCAACTCATTGCCCAATGCGGGCCGTTCAAAACCTATGATCCGTCCAATGATACCGGTCCGGATCAGGTGGATCTTGTCATCGACGGGGTCGGATTTGAAGCCACCCGTAGCGCCGCCTTTGCCAAAGTCAAGCCGGGCGGCGTGATTGCCCATATCGGGCTGGGGTCAGCCAGCGGCGGCGTCGATGTGCGCCGCGCGACATTGCAGGAAATTTGCTTTATCGGCACCTATACGTACACGCAGCAGGATTTCAGAGATACAGCCCAGGCGATTTTCGAAGGGCATCTGGGAGCGCTGGACTGGCCCGATATCCGCGCCCTGAGCGAGGGGCCTGACGCGTTTCGCGATATCAAATCCGGCCGGGCGGCTGCACCGAAGATTATTCTGGTTCCGTAGGCTTGCTTCGGGCCCAGATTGTCAATCCAGCCGATACTAAAAACCAGCGTCAGGAGTGTTTGTTGCTGGACAGTTCAATTACAGGAATTTTCAGAACGTGCCGCGTTCCTGTCGGACCGCTGCTTACACTCAATTCTCCGTCCAATTGCTCGACGAATGCCTGAACCAGTTTTTGGCCAATCCCGGAATCCACACGGGCATTTCCGTCAATGCCGGGACCATCGTCCCAAAGATTTATCTCGATACGGTCCGTCCTGACTTCAAGCTTGAAACCCAGCAACCCCTTGTCGCGGTTCTTGAACGCGTATTTCAGACTGTTTGTCGCCAGTTCATTGACAATCAGCCCAAGCGGCACGGCTGTCCGGGTTGAAAGCGGAATGGCCTCAATCGAAAGATCAAGCTCTACCGCTCCGATATTGTCTTCGAACGAACTGATGGTATCTTTGAGAATCGAGCCCAGATAGATATCCGCATTTACTGTATCAACAGCTGCGGTCTGGGAGAGGTGGCGGTAGAGTTTTCCGACAGAGTTGATGCGATTGCGCATGTGCGAAAACGCAGTCCGGCATTCCTGATCGCTCAGCGTCCGTCCTTCCATCGTGATGACAGCCCCGATCATCGAAAGCGAGTTCATGACGCGGTGATTCAATTCTTCCATGAGCCGATAAGACTGATCCAATGCCTCTCGCCGCTCGTCCTCAAGACGACGCTGGTCGGTAATGTCCTCCATCGCAAGAAGCAGAGTTTTTGTGTTGTTGCCTTCCCGGAATATCTTGCGTGCGTTCAGCAGGATCAATCGCCTGCCGATATTCGGGAAGTCGTGATCTATTTCAAAATCTTCGACAGTCGTGTGTTCGGGTATGATTTCTGTCAGCAGCCGGACCAACTCTGCGTTCGCCCATTGTCCGTCGCCCAGATCGACGAGCTGTTCGCCGATGGTATGTTGAGCTTCAACCTTGAACGTTCGATAGAATGCACGGCTGGCTTCGATGATGCGCAATTGACTGTCCAGCACAAGCAACGGTTCGCGCAAGGTGTCGACGATCCCTTCAGACAGTCGGCGCAAACGACCGAGTTCGCGCGCGTCATCGGCGGCTTTGGTCACATCTTCGATGGCAACAAGGATCAGTTTCGACTGGTTACCCAGCCGCACGGTTTTACGCGCATTAAGGCGCATGACTTTGCGACCGATATGCTCGAACTCATGCTCAATCTCAAAATCCTCAAGTGTATCATTATGAGCGATGATCTCACTCAGCGGTTCCAGCAAGGCAGGAATATTCCACTGGCCATTACCCAGATCTGCAAGCGCATGACCGAGGGTTTCTGTCTTATCAACCCCAAAGGTCTGCAGAAATCGGTCACTGGCGTATTCGACGATAAGATCCTCTGTCAGGACAAGAAGACCCTCCCGCAGTGTCGCAATGATTTCTGCAGGGTCGATCGCCAGTGCTGTCGAGGAGATATCCTTCACAGTTGTGGGCCTTTTTGTCACGGAAAGATAGGGAAGGGAGTTGTTATAGCAGTCTCAAGCGGGTTTGTCAGCGCTATCGCGAATGTCTGGATCGAGTCAACGTGAACTTGTTATTTAACGCGAACCGGCATGAATTGCGGTTGCTGTTAAGTAATACCCTTACCATGAAGAAATGATAATCAGGCGCTGAGCGCGCCGCACCCGGAGGCCGAAGTTTGGGCCGATGATGACAGTGTCGTAAAGATTTTGATCCTGCAGGGTGAAACGATTTCTTTGCTGTCAGCTCACGCCGGGTTTCATGACGCTGGAAACTATTGTTACTATCTGCCACGATATCATCATTGATCCGGCGAAAATCGCCGCCGATTTGAACTGGCTCAACATCCTGCCGCAGTACAATTCATTCCACGTCTCGACACCTTGTTGGCAATCAGAGAAGGAGACATATGCGATGGCTTACTACGATTTGGGCCCATATTCCCGACCGGTTTCCACCAAATCGCGGAAAGCTCAAAAATGGTTCGACCGTGGATTGGCATGGACCTATGCATACCACCATGAAGAAGCCATAGAGTGTTTTCGAAAAGCACTGAGCGCAGACCCCGGATGCGCGATGGCCCATTGGGGCATCGCATATTGTATTGGCCCCAATTATAACAAGCCGTGGGAAGCATTCGAGGATGATGAAAAACCGGATTGTATCGACCTCGCCCAATCCTCAATCAGTGCCGCCAATGAATTGCTGGATCAGATTACACCCCTGGAACGTGCGTTGATCGAGACGCTGCCAGCACGTTACCCCGAAACGTCGGAGGTTGAGGACTTCAGCCCATGGAACGACGGATTTGCCGTTGCAATGCGCAAGGTCCATGCCGAGCATAGTGACGATCTGGACGTTTGCGCCCTTTTCGCCGAGGCGATCATGAACCGCACACCGTGGCAGTTGTGGGATTTGGCGAGCGGCCAGCCGGCGAAGGGAGCAGACACGCTTGAAGCAATCGCTGTGCTGGACAACGCGTTGCAGTCTCTGCCTGGGGCTTGGCAGCACTCAGGCCTGCTGCACATGTATATTCATCTTATGGAGATGTCGCCTCATCCGGAAAAGGCACTGCGCCACGGCGACATTCTGTGCACCCTTGTACCCGATGCGGGACATTTGCTTCACATGCCAAGCCACATCGATGTGTTGTGCGGTGACTACATGAATGTTGTCTTACGCAATGAAACAGCGATCATCGCGGATCGGAAGTATCTGCTTCGAGAAGGCGCAGACAACTTTTATTCGATCTATCGGTGCCACAATTATCACTTCAAGATTTACGGTGCGATGTTCCTGGGCCAGCCGACCGTTGCGCTGGAAGCAGCTGACGCGCTGATTGCCAACCTGCCAACCGACACTCTGCGTCCTATGGCCGACTGGTTTGAGGGTTTCGTTCCGATGAAACAACATGTCCTCATCCGGTTCGGGCGCTGGTCGGACATCCTGGCTCAAAAACTGCCCGAAGACGAAGGCTTGTATTGTGTAACCATTGCCATGATGCGCTACGCCCGCACAGTCGCATTGGCAAACATGCATCGGATCGACGAAGCGGAAGCAGAAAAAGCCAAGTTCTATGAGGCGCTGGACCGTGTCCCGGAAAGTCGGATGTTGTTCAACAATACATGCAAAGACATTCTCAAAGTCGCCGAACAAATGATGCTGGGAGAGCTCGCCTATCACAAGGGCAACCACGAAGCTGCCTTCGATCACCTTCGCCAATCGGTAGAAATTGATGACAATTTGCCCTACGATGAACCCTGGGGCTGGATGCAGCCGACACGCCACGCATTGGGTGCGCTGCTGTTGGAACAAGACAGGATTGATGAAGCTGAAGCGGTTTATCGGGCCGATCTGGGACTTGACGCGACCTTAAGCCGGGCCTGCCAGCATCCCGGAAATGTCTGGTCTCTCCATGGCCTGCACGAGTGCCTCACCCGGCGCGGAGAAACCACCGAAGCGATGCATATCAAGCTTCAGTTCGACAAGGCAGCTGCACGTGCTGAAGTGCCCATCAGAGCCTCATGTTACTGCCGCCAACAACGTGTTGCTGCGCAGTAAGTACGGTATGATTTGTCAATACCGCGCCGGATGTGGAGTATTACTGATTTGATTTCAATGGCAATTTCGGCGATGCCGGCGTTGCCGAAACACAGGTCCTGAGGCAGGCCAGGATATGTTTACAAATCACAGGGTATCAGCAGAGCCACATGCCCTGGACCGAAATCACCCGTCCTGATTATGACCGCAGTTTCCGGCGCCATGCAAGCAAAGTGACAGATGGTCATTGAGCCCTGTTTCAACCCTGTCTGCCTCCAGTCCAGGGCAGGACAGCTGGATCAGCGCCCCATCCAGCCGCCATCCACGGTGACAATCGTGCCATGCACATAATCCGACGCTGCGGAGGCTAAAAACACCACCGGGCCGGCAAAGTCCTCCGGCACACCCCACCTGCCGGCCGGAATACGCTCCAGAATGGAATCGTGGCGGTCCTTGTTGTCCTGCAGCGCCTTTGTGTTGTCGGTGCGGACATAGCCGGGCGCTATGGCATTGACGTTGACGCCTTTGGACGCCCATTCATTGGCCAGCGCCTTGGTCAGTTGGGCAATGCCGCCCTTGCTTGCCGAATAGCCGGGAACGGTAATGCCGCCCTGATAACTCAGCAGCGAAGCGGTAAAGATGATCTTGCCGCCGCCGGCCTCGATCATTTGGCTGCCGATTTCCCGGGACAGGATGAATTGCGCCGACAGATTGACCGCAATCACTTCGTCCCAATCGGCATCTGAATGCTCGGCTGCCGGTGCCCGTTTGATGGTGCCGGCATTGTTGACGAGAATGTCAATCCGGGGATGTGCCTTCTTGACCCGGAATGCGAAATCCTTCAATGCGGCGCGGTCGGAAAAATCGCAAGCATAACCGGTAAAAGAGCGGCCCAGCGCCTCCACTTCGGCACCGATCTGACTGCCCTTGGCTTCAAGGCTGTTGCTGACACCGATAATATCCGCACCGGCCCCGGCCAGCGCCAGCGCCATGGCCTTGCCGATGCCGCGTTTGCATCCGGTTACCAGGGCGGTTTTTCCGGATAGATCAAATGTTGCTGGATTGGTCATGTCAGGCTCCCTGCGCAAGTGTTTCATTGCAGCGGCTGGATTTTATAGTTTTTCAGACCTCATAAGGTGTCAGTGTGTCCCAGTTGAAGATGACGCCGGTTCCCGGCGTATCAGGGGCAATGGCAAGACTGTCTTCCACGACCAGAGGCCGGGTGGTGTAGGCGTCAATCGGAAAGGAATGAACTTCGAGCCAGCCGGCATTGGGCTGGGCCGACACTAGGCTGACATGTAGCTCCTGCATGCCGTGGCTACAGACCGGTATACCGTGTTGACGCGACAAGGCTGCGACCTGAAGCCATCCGGTGATGCCACCGCAATTCGAGGCATCGGGCTGGATATAGGACAGCTCCGCCTGCCGGAAGGCATATTCAAATTCATGGATTGTGTGCAGGTTTTCGCCCATGGCGAGCGACATGCCGCTCGCTTTGGCGATTTTGGCAAAGCCCTGATAATCATCGGGGATGGTCGGTTCTTCGAACCACAGCAAGTTGAAGGGCGCAAACGCCTTGGCGGCAATGATCGCCTCATCAACGCTCAGTGCATAATTGGCATCGACCATGAACTGAATATCAGGTCCGATCAACTCGCGCACGGCGGCAATGCGCTTCAGATCTTCTGCCAGATCCGGCAGGCCGATCTTGATCTTGACCGCATTGAAGCCGCTTTCCAGATAGGAACGGATATTCGCCAGCAGCTTTTCCAGGGGAAAGCCCAGATCGATGCCGCCGCAATAGGCCTTGCAGCGGTCCGAAGCGCCGCCGGCCATTTGCCGCAATGACTGGCCGGTCTGCCGGCCCCTGATATCCCACAGCGCAATATCAATCACGGAAATGGCAAATGAGGCGATGCCGCCGCGTCCGACATAGTGAATGTGCCACTGCATGGCTTCGTAAAGTTGCTCGATCTGCGACCCGTCCCGGCCAAGCAGCATCGGCGCAAGATCATGGTCGATCATTGCGACAATGGCGTGGCCACCCTTGCCGCCGGTATAGCTGTAGCCGACACCTTCAGTGCCATCAGCCAGGGTGATGGTGACGGTAATCAGTTCGAAAAACGTATGGTCACCATGTTTGGCATCGACCAGGACTTCGGCCAGGGGGACATGAAAAAGCCGCGCTTTGATACCGGATATGTCGACCAAGTGCGGACCCGCCTGTTGCCGGAGTGTTGAAACCAGATGTGTTATCGGACAGGGAAACGACAACCCGCCGCTATGGGACAGACCCCCGGCACAATGCGGTTACCTGTCTCATGTCCCCGCAAGCAGTAT
This sequence comes from Pararhizobium sp. IMCC3301, assembly GCF_030758315.1. Classification (NCBI taxonomy): domain Bacteria; kingdom Pseudomonadati; phylum Pseudomonadota; class Alphaproteobacteria; order Hyphomicrobiales; family Rhizobiaceae; genus Pararhizobium; species Pararhizobium sp. IMCC3301. Next base: position 1,895,775 of record NZ_CP132336.1, on the reverse strand, counting down.
GTTCAAATTGTGCGGCTGGCGCAAGATGGTAGCCGAAGGCAGCATTTATTCAACGCCGCCGCTTTGGTCCAAAGATTGCCATGCTGCCATGCGAACAAAACGCGGTCTGAAAATGGGCTCCTGCCATGGCTCTCTGATTGCGCCACAAGGAGCCGGGGCGTGCCCCGCTTTTTGTGCCCTGAGGGGCACAATCGGGTTGAAATAATGGTCTCGCCATAATACCAGTTAGTTGTTACCGGCACTTAAGGAGTCGGCTGCCGAAAAATTCTATTCCCGCACTGATGATCAGGTCGACGCAACGTCTTCTGCCGGTGTGTGGTGCATGTGGCTGCCGGGTTGATTATCGCCGGTTCTCTGCGAAAATCGCCGCTGCCTTTGCGACAGCGCTTTGACGCTCCCTGCGGGTGTCCCACTATCAGTTAGTTTCAACAGGAAGGAAGCATGATGCAGTACAGAACGCTTGGCCGCACTGGCTTGAAAGTATCCGCGATCACGATGGGGACATTCACCTTTGGTGGCGAAGGCGCTTTCGGTATGGCCGCCAATCAGGGTGTCCCCGAAGCGCGCAAGCTGGTGGATCTTTGCATCGATAATGGCGTCAATCTGTTTGACACCTCCAACATGTATTCAACCGGGCGCGCGGAAGAGATTCTCGGTGAGGTTCTGGAAGGGCGATATGACAATATTCTCGTCACCTCCAAGGCCCGGATGCGCATTGGCGAGGGACCGAATGATGAAGGCGTGTCCCGCTGGCATCTGATCCGCGAATGCGAACGCACGCTGAAGCGACTGCGCACCGATCATATCGACATTTACTACATGCATGAATGGGACGGCACGACGCCGGTTGAAGAGAAAATGGCGGCGCTCGATACTCTGGTTCAGCAGGGCAAGATCCGCTATGCCGGGTGCTCCAACTATTCGGCTTGGCATATCATGAAGTCACTTGCTGCCGCCGATGCCCGCCACGCTACTCGGTTTGTCACCCAGCAGATTCACTACACGCTTGAAGCGCGTGAAGCGGAGTATGAATTGCTGCCGCTTTCGGTCGATCAGGGCCTCGGCGTGCTGGTCTGGAGTCCGCTTGCGGCCGGCCTTTTGAGCGGCAAACACCGGCGCGGCCAAAAAGCGCCGGACGGCTCGCGTCAGGCCGCCGGTTGGAACGAGCCGCCGATCCGCGACAAGGAACGGTTGTGGAAAATTGTCGATTGTCTTGTGGACATCGGCGAAGCGCACAATGTGTCAGCGGCGCAGATTGCGTTGGCATGGCTGCTGAGCCGCCCTGCGATCAGTTCCCTTGTGGTCGGCGGTCGCAATGAGGCGCAGTTCCGGGAGAATTTCAAAGCGGTGGATATCACGCTCAATGAGGAAGAATTGCAGCGGCTCAATGATGTCAGCCGCCTGCCGCTGATCTATCCTTACTGGCATCAGCACAATTTCGCACAGGCGCGGTTCAGTGAGGCTGACCGGGCGCTGCACAATGATTATCCGGACCGCCATTTCGGCGGAGAAGATTCTCTCATCTGAGATGTTGCTTTGACGCGAGGGCTTATCAGCCCTCGCGGTTCGCCAGAGCCTTGACGATACGGTTCATGGCAAGCATGCCCGGATCATCCATACCAACGCTTTTTTCGCCGAATATGCGTGCCCGGCCAATTGTCGCCTTCTTGTCCTTGAAAGCCGCCAAGGCGTCATCAACGGACCGCGCCGCCGCATCGGCAATCGCGGCTTCGCCGGTCTTGCCATTGGTGGCGTCGGCAACGGCGTCCAGACTGTCCAGCACGGTCTTGCCGCCGAGCTCCGCTTTGCCGCGCGCCTGCATCTGATCCCGCGCCAGGGCGACAAGTTCCGAGGTACGCTCTGCCGGAGTTACAGTTTCGCCCTTGAGCGTTTTGGCAATCGCCATCAAACCGGTTGCCAGCAATGTGCCATAAGAGGACCCGGATGATTTGGTGAAGGCCTGCGCACATTGCAGCAACGCCATGCCGAGATCTTCCGGCAGATTTTCGGCATTTTCGCTGATCGCCGTCATGCCGCGCGTCATGGTAATGCCAAGATCACCATCACCCAGGGCACCATCGGCCGTATTGAGCAGGTCAAAATCCCGCTGCATGGCAGCGTTGAGGCGGCCGATGCCGGCTATCAATGAGGCGCGATCAATGCTCATCCGACTCTCCAGAACTCACAATCACACGGTGCCTTGAGCAGCGTCTCCAGCTCATCATCGAGTTTGCACAGGGTAAAGGAGACGCCGGACATTTCCATCGAGGTTGCATAGCGGCCCACCAGTGGCATGACGATTGTTGCGCCGGCCGCGTCCAGTCGCTGTTTGACAATGCGGTAGAGGATATAAAGCTCTTCCGGCGGCGTCGCGCCAAGACTGTTGACCATTATCGAGACATGATCGCCGGACGACAGAGGCATATCGTCCAGAAGCCGATCCATCATTTCCCCGGCAATCTCATCAGCGGGGCGCATTTTCCCGCGCCAGACGCCGGGCTCACCGTGGATGCCCATTCCCATTTCGATTTCATCATCGGCAATTTCAAATGTCGGCTTACCGGCCTGCGGCACAGTGCACGGGCTCAGCGCAACGCCGACCGAGCGGCAGGCATCGGCAGCTTTCTGTGCGACAGCAGTCACTGCGTCCAGATCGCGGCCTTCTTCAGCTGCGGCTCCGGCCATCTTGAAGGCGTAGACCATGCCGGCCACGCCGCGGCGCTTCTCGCGTTCCTGCGGTGGCGCCGAGGCGACATCATCTGCCAGCACAACCGTGCTGCATGTGATATCGTCGAATTCCACCAGATCACCGGCCATGTCGAAATTCATCACGTCGCCGCCATAATTGCCGTAGAGTCGTAAAACACCGGCACCCTGATCGGCGGCGCGAATGGCGTCGGCCATCTGTTCGGCGGAGGGCGATGCAAACACGTCGCCAATGGCACAGGCATCCAGTAGCCCCTCGCCGACATAACCGGTGAACACCGGCAGATGGCCGGAGCCGCCTCCGGTCACAATGCCGACCTTGCCGTCATTTGCTTTGCTGGCCCGCGCGACAACTTTTCCGCTGTCGCCGTGAAGCCGGTAATATTGCGGATGGGCGGCGACAAAACCGGCCAGCATCTCATCGACATAGTCATTTGGATTGTTGAGAATCTTTTTCATGGTTTCCTTTCAGATCAACTAGATTTGTCAGATCAGCCAGTTTTAGCCGGGCCGGGGCGGAACATTCTGAACGCGGCCCAATTTGTGGTGTTGATCACCATAACGAAGATCAGCAATGCGCCCCAGATCAGTTCACGGGCGAAATTCGACACCTGCAGCATATTGAGACCGCTGGACAGGAACTGCATGGACAGCACAGCCAGCACCACGCCCACGACGCGGCCATAACCGCCATAGGGATTGACGCCGCCCAGCACGGCAATCAGCACCGCCAACAGCAGATAGCTTGAGCCGTAATCGGCTTTCGCGGAATTCGCCCGGCTCATGATGACCAGTCCGGCGACGGCCGAAAACATGCCGGACATGATGTAAACCTTGAGCAGCATGCGGTTGATATCGATCGCGGCAAACAGGGCGGCCATCGGGTTGGCGCCATACATGGTGACTTTCAGGCCGAAGCTTGTGCGCGTCAGCCCAATATGCAGCCCGATTGCCATCACCGCAAAGACGATCAGCGGAACCGGAATACTGAACAGGCGTTCGTTGCCGAGCCATGCCACCACTTCGGGAAAACCCATAACCGCGCTGCCGCCGGTCATGGCGACGGCAAAACCAGTGAACACCAGACCGGAGCCGACTGTGGCAAGGATCGGCGGCAAGCCGAAATAGGCCACCAGTGCGCCATTGATGTAGCCGCAAATAGCACCGATCACCAGAGAAACGAAAATGGCGATTCCGAACCACAGCAGTGCCAGGCTGATGCTCATTTCAGGGCCGGAGAAACGGGTCAGAATGGTAGCGGCAATCACTGCGGTAAAATTGGCGATGCCAACGACGGACAGATCGATGCCGCCGGTCATCATGGTGATCGTCATGGCCAGCGCAAGGATTGCAAATTCGGGAAACTGAAACGCCATTGAAGTCAGGTTCTGGGTAGACAAAAACCGCTCCGGCGACAGAAACGACATCAGCGCGAAGACGCCGACCGCAATCATCGCCAGGCGGAATTCCGGTGACTGCATCAGGTTCGCATTGGTGGGCGGTGTGTTCATGAGTTTCCCTCAGGCGGCTTTGGCTGCGGTGCGTTTTGCCTCGTAAGCAGGCAGGCCGGTTCCGATCAGGATCAGCAGGCCAATGGTGACCGACTGCCAGGTTGATGGAATTCCGATGACGATCAGGCTGTTCTGCACCAGCACAATCAGCGCGACACCAAGCAAGGTGCCGGTCAAAGTGCCATAGCCGCCAACCAGGCGCGCGCCGCCGAGCACCACTGCGGCGATCACCGACAATTCCAGACCGACCAGCGAGAACGGGTCAGCCATGCGGCCCATGGCACCGAAAATAATGCCTGCAAGACCGGCAAGTGCGCCGACATAGACATAGATGAAGAATTGCGTCGCCCGAACATTGATACCAATGCGGCGGGCGCTTTCGACCGAGCCGCCAATGGCGAAAATCGACCGGCCCAGCATGGTTTTCTGCAGTATGAACCAGGTCAGAACGACGACGAATACCAGCGCCGCCAAAGCCCAGGGCAGGGCATAGAAATTGCCGGCTTCCGTGGTGCCACGGGCAATCATCATGCGAGAAAAGTTCCGCATTTCCGGAGGCAGGGCGGAAATCCGCTCAGAGCCGACAAAGGTCAGCAGAAAGCCGCGAAACACAGAAAGCGTTCCCAGCGTGACAATCAGCGTCGGCAGGCCGAACCCGGCGATGAATATGCCATTGATCGCACCCAGCAACGCCCCGATTCCCATGGAGATGGCAAAAATCAGATACCAGGGCATCTCCGGCCACAGGCCAAGGGTGAGGATGGTCGTCGTGTACATGGCGAATACTGCGACAGCGGTGAAGCTGACATCGATACCGCCTGATACCAGCACCAGCATGGCCGCCACGGCGAGGATGCCAAGCACGATTGATGCGCGCAACAGATCGCTCAGGGTCGTCACCGAGAAAAACAGCGGATCGGACAGGGTTGCGATGATGCAAAAGCCGATAATGACAACGGCAACCAGCGTTTCATTGCGAATGAAAAACCCTTTTGGCAGCCAGTTGGTCATGATGCGAGCCTGTGGGCGAGTTCAGTTTCGTTGACCGACATGCCTTCGATTTCGTCGACGATGCGGCCCGCCTTCATCACCAGAATGCGATGGCAGGTGGCCAGCAGTTCCGGCAGATCGTCGGAAATCACGATGATGCCGATGCCGGAGCGGGCCAGATCGCGGATAATGTCATGAATTTCCGCTTTGGAGCCGACATCGACACCGACGCTGGGACCGTTGAGGATCAGAACGCCGGGTCGGCGAGACAGCCAGCGGGCGAGGGCCACACGTTGCTGATTTCCGCCTGACAGGGATTTGACAGGTGCCTCGATATCGGGCGCCTTGACCTTCAGCCGCTTGAGCCAGTCAGCGGCTTCAGCCACCAGCGAGGACAGATTCAGAAATCCGTGCTTTTCATGGGCTTCAAGGCGGCCCACCGCAACGTTGCGCACGATCGACTGAGTCAGAAACAAGCCTTCGGTGAGGCGGTCTTCCGGCACATAACCGATTCCGCCGATAGCTGCGGCAATGGGATCGCCCAGCGGGATGGATTTTCCATTGAGTATAATTTCACCCTGATCGGGATTGGCCAAACCAAACAGCGCTTTGGCGAGCGATGTGCGGCCGCTGCCGAGCAGGCCGGTGATGCCCAGCACTTCTCCTGCCTTCAGATCGAAATTGACATCGCTGAAGGCATCTTCCTTGCCAAGCGCGGTCACTTTCATCAGGGTTCGTGCGCCCGGATCAATTGCGGAGGGCGGCACTTCAGCGACGTCGCGGCCCGTCATATGGCGGGTCAGGGAGGCGGCGTCAAATTCTCCGGCCGGACCTTCGGCGACTTTCTTGCCATTGCGCAGGACAAATACTCTTTCGCTGACTTCCAGCATTTCGGCCAGCTTGTGACTGACAAAGACAACAGCGACACCATCCTTCTTCAAGCGGCGGATGATCTCCAGAAGAGACCGCACTTCACGTTCAGTCAGTGCTGTTGTCGGCTCATCCATGATAATCAGGCGCGCATTGGAGGCGAGGGCGCGGCAGATTCCAACCAGTTGCTTGTGAGCTACAGGCAGATTTTCCACCCTTGCGTCGAGCGGAATGTCAACGCCAACGCGCTGCAGAACCTCTTTTGCCAATTGGCGTGTTCTGGCGCGCTGGAAAAACCGGCGATGGCTGCTGAGCTGGGTAGAAAATGCGATATTCTCGGCGACGGAGAGATTGGGGAACAGCGAGAAATCCTGGAAAATCAACATCACGCCCGCTGCAGAAGAGATGCGCGGGTTCAAATTCACTCTGCGCTGGCCGTTGATATAAATTTCACCGGAGGTCGGCTGTTCGACGCCGGCCAGTATTTTAATCAGGGTGGACTTTCCCGAGCCGTTTTCACCGGCGAGGCAAACGGCCTCGCCCGGACTGACGGTAAAATCCACATCATCCAGAGCGGTGACGCCTGCATAGCGTTTTGTGACGCCGTGCATCTTGATAAAGGCGTCAGGCGTTGCCTCGGGCATAAGCAATCTTCAGGTCATGAGAAAGGAAAGGGCGGCGGATAAGACCGCCGCCCGCATTGTATGGATCAGAACGGATAATCTGCCATATTTTCCTTGTTCACATTCACCCAAGCCTGGCCATAAATGACCTTGCCGTCCAGAGTGATTTTCTCATAACCCGGCAGGCCGAGATCCATGCCGTCGGTTACGGCTACGCCATCAATGACCATCGCGGCCAGTTTGTTCATGGCATAACCGGCAATCGATGGATCCCAGAAGCCGATGCCGTCAACAGCGCCGGTGTCGAGATATTGTCCGGCAATCGAGGGCAGTGATGTTCCGAAGACGCAGGTTGCATCTTCCATGCCGCGTTCTTCAACGGCAAGTCCGATGCCGGCAACGTCTGTGGAGGCGGAACCCTGCATACCCTTGATGTTGGGGAATGCGCGCAGAACTTCCTGAGCCTTCTCATATGCCTTCTGGGAATCGTCAAAGGTTTCGTTCTTGTCGCCAACCAGCGTCATGCCGGGGTATTTTTCCTTCTGGTAGGCGATGGCGCCGTCAACCCACTGATTATGGGTCTGTGATGTCAGCGAACCGACAAAAACAGCATATTCGCCGGTGCCATCCATGCAGGTGGCCAATTGTTCCATCAGGTTGGCACCGAAATCTTCATTAACGAAAGCTTCGATGTCATAATTGATGTTCTGCTGGCTCGCCGCTTCATGGGTGATGACGGTGATGCCCGCGTCCATTGCGCGTTTGAGAACCGGCTCCAATGCTTCCGGTGACATGGGCACAACTGCGAGGGCATCAACGCCCTGGGCAATCATATCTTCAATCAGCGCAGCCTGCTGCTGCGGATCGGCCTGTGCCGGGCCAACCTGAAATGCGTTGTCGGAGGTGGCTGCAGCATATTCCTTGACGCCTTCTTCCATCCGGTTGAACCACTGAATTCCGGCGATCTTGACCACGGTCGCGATGGATTTGCCTTCAGCCATCACCGCAGTTGAACCAGCGGTGAGTGCCGTACCGGCAAGCAATACTCCGGCAAGTAGAGTTGTACGTTTTTTCATTTATTCCTCCATGATGCCCTGGGGGGCGTTTACTCCGGACTTCCTATTCTGGACGTTTCCGGCCGAATTTTTCTGTGGCAGCCGGTTGCTATTCCAGCAAAAAACCGGAACCAGCGCAAGTCTGCAAACGCCGAATCCTGTTGGGACTGCGGCGGTGCTTAGCGACGCTTCGCAACACTTGTGCATTGACTGCACGTATGTGACTATATAACGATAAGGATGTTGGTCAAGGCGTTTTGAAAAAATTACAATACGCCGGCAAGAGTCTGGCGAAAGGACCCGAAGCGAGTCAAAACCGAGTCGGGGAGGAGTTGATCTGAATGCTGGCTGTCACGCGCCAAGATGACGAGATCGCGCATGCGGCGTGGCTGTATTATGTAGGCAAATTAAGTCAACAGGAAGTCAGCGACCGCCTGGGTATTTCGCGTTTCAAGGTGCTGCGTCTGCTGGCAGATGCGCGCGACCGGGGGATGGTCCGCATATCGCTTGAGCACCGCACCTCGCGGACATTGGCGCTGGCGGACAAACTAGCAGAACGGTTCAATCTCAAGGAAGTGAGGGTGGCACCTGTCCCCGTGGCCGCTGACGATTATGAGTATGCGCGGCTTGCTGTGGGCATTCTGGCTGCGTCCTATCTGACGCGTGTTGCCGGCAATGATCAGCGTTTTACCATCGGCATTGGCTGGGGGCGCACCCTGTCGGCAATGGCGGATAATCTTGCCGGTCTGAAAAACCAGAATCTGACTTTCGTGTCGCTGATGGGGTCGGTGACCCATGCAATCCATACAGCACCGGTTGATGTGTGTGTGCGCCTCGCCGCGCAAACCGGTGGCAGAGCAATGCTGATGCCAGCGCCGTTTGTCGCGGATGATGCTGCGGCATGTGAGTTGATCATGAGCCAGCGGCTGGTGCGCGAGACGATGAAAGTGGCACGCAGTTCGACCCACGCCATCATGAGTGTTGGCGAATGCCGAGATGGTGCCATTTTGTTTGAAAGCGGGCTGTTCAGTCCGCAGCAACTTGATGAGTTGCGCGACAATGATGTGGTCGGTGATTGTTGCGGCGTGTTTTTCAAAGCGGATGGCTCGATTGCCGATATGCCGCTGAATAAATGCACACCCTGTGTGAAACCCGATGAAATGAGCGCCATGGATGTGGTGATAACAGCAGGTGGTGCCACCAAGGCGACCGCCACTGTGGCAGTGTTGCGGGCCGGTTTCGTCGACCGGCTGTTTTTGGACGAAATACTTGCGGAAGCGATTTTGCAGAACAGTTGAAAAAAGAGGATGCGATGGAAGGCTTTGGTGTTCATACCAGTATGTGGACAATGTCCTGGGACAGGGCAGGATGCGAGCGGGCGGTGGCGAAAGCGGCCGCTTATAAAATGGATTTTCTCGAGATAGCGCTGCTTGATCCGCCTTCGGTTGATGCGGAACACAGCCGCAAAACCCTTGAGGCTCACAATATGCGCTCGGTGTGTTCTCTGGGACTGCCGGAAGCGGTCTGGGCTTCGCGCAATCCCGATGGTGCCGTGGACTTTCTCAAGCAGGCGCTTGATAAGGCGGCTGCGATGGGAAGTGAGGCGCTGTCAGGCGTCACCTATGGCGGCATTGGAGAGCGCAGCGGCATGCCGCCAACAGACGCGGAACTGGATAATGTTGCCAAAGCACTTGAGGCCACGGCAAAACATGCCAAATCGCTTGGTCTGCTGTTCGGCATCGAACCGGTCAACCGCTATGAAACCCATCTGCTCAACACCGGCTGGCAGGCGGTTGCGATGATCGAACGGATCGGCGCGGACAATATGTTTGTGCATCTTGATACCTACCACATGAACATCGAGGAAAAGGGCATTGCGCAAGGCATTCTCGATGCCCGTGATCACCTGCGCTACATCCATCTGTCTGAATCCGATCGCGGCACACCTGGTGCCGGAACGGTCGGATGGGATGAAATTTTCGCCACCTTGCGGGCGGTCGATTTCAAGGGCGGACTGGCGATGGAGAGCTTTATCAACATGCCGCCGGAGCTGGCCTTCGGGCTTTCAGTGTGGCGGCCGGTGGCCAGCGGAGAGCTTGAAGTCATGGAAAACGGGCTGCCATTTTTGCGCAACAAAGCCAGACAATACGGATTGATATGACAGCGATTGAGACACAGATGGGCAGCAATTCGGAATTGGCTGCCCATTACGCCATGATGCAACGGGTGCGTCTGTTTGAAGAACGCGTGGGGGAACTGTTTGTGCGCGGCCAGTCGGCCGGCTCAATGCTGCATTTGTCGATTGGCGAGGAAAGTGCCGCGGTTGGCGTCTGCTCGCAGATGCGCGATGGCGACAGCTTTACGACCCACCATCGCGGCCATGGCATTTTTCTGGCGCGTGGCGCCGATCCGGCGCGGATGATGGCGGAAATTGCCGGCAAGCAGGCCGGCTATTGTTCCGGCAAGGGCGGCTCGATGCACATCGCCGATATGAGCCTTGGCCATCTGGGTGCCAATGCGATTGTCGGTGGCGGCATTCCGGCTGTGGTCGGTGCCGGTCTGGCGGCGCGGCACAAGAAATCTGATGCGGTCAGCGTTGCATTCTTCGGTGATGGCGCAACCGGACAGGGCATCCTGTACGAGAGCATGAATATGGCCGCATTGTGGGGTCTGCCGGTGCTGTTTGTCTGCATCAACAACCAGTATGGCATGGGAACACGGATTGATCAGGCAACGGCCAACACGGTGTTGCATGAGCGGGCGAGCGCCTTTGGCCTTGCCGCTGAAACCGTCGACGGTCTGGACGTGCTGAATGTTGTTGCTGCCGCCAAAAGGCTGATCAGCGGCGCGCGGCGCGGCAGACCGGGTTTCCTGGCGATTGATTGCTACCGCTTTTACGGTCATGCCCGCAAGGACAAGTCGCCTTACCGCGCTGAGGATGAAGAAGCTGCAGGCCGGGAAAAGGATCCGGTGCTGCAGGCTCGTGAAAATCTTCTCAGTTCCGGAGAAATGGATGACGCCGCACTGGACGCGCTGGATGCCAGAATTGCCGATGAAATGGATGCGACAATCGATTTTGCCATAGCCCAGGAAGAGCCGCCGCTGAGCTCGATGTTCCGCGATGTCTACGACCCTTCGCAGCCGGAACCGGAACCGGTCCGCACCCGGCTTGAACGTATATTGGCACGAGATTGAGGGGCGATCATGGTTGAAACAACTTACAGAGACGCATTGCGCCAGGCACTGATCGACGAGATGACCAGCAACCCTGATGTCATCATCATGGGAGAGGAAGTCGGCCGCTATGGCGGTGCCTATGGTGTGACCAAGGATCTGATCAGCCAGTTCGGCAGCGAAAGGGTGATCGACACGCCGATTTCCGAAGCCGCCATTGTCGGTGCGGCGGTGGGCGCGGCGATGGCCGGGCTGCGGCCGGTGGCCGAACTGATGTATGTCGATTTCATCGGCATGACGATGGATCAGCTGGCTAATCAGGCTGCCAAGATCCGCTATATGTTCGGCGGTCAGATCGGAGTACCGATGGTGCTGCGCACCCAGGGCGGCACAGGCCGCTCCGCCGGGGCACAGCACAGCCAGAGCCTTGAATCCTACGTCATGCATACGCCCGGTCTGCGGCTTGCCATGCCGGCAACCGTGTCCGATGCGTATCATCTGTTGCGCCAGGCAATGCGTCAGCCGGACCCGGTTGTGTTTATCGAGCACAAGGGGCTCTACACGATGAAGGGCGAGTTGGATGTGGAGGCAAAGGCGGCCCCGTGGGGCCAGGCAAACATCATGCGCGAAGGTGATGATCTGGTGATCGTCAGCTATTCGCGGCAGTTGCACTACGCGCTGGCAGCGGCGGAGACGCTGGCCGAATCCGGCGTCGAGGCCTGCGTCATCGACCTGCGCACGCTGAATCCGCTTGATTTCGAAACCATCCGCCCGCAAGTCGAGCGCGCTGGCAGGGCGATGGTGGTGGCGGAAAGCGTCATGACCTGCGGCGTCGCGGCGGAACTGGCGAGCCGGATTTCGGAGGAATGCTTTGACTTTCTGGAAGATCCCGTGATCCGGGTTGCCGGCGAGGATATTCCGATTTCCGTGTCGCCCCTGCTGGAAAAAAATTCTGTTCCCACGCCGCAGCTGATCGTTGATGCGGCAAAGATGCTGCTGGCATGACGATGATCACCCTTGCGATGCCGCGCCTTGGCGAAACCATGGAGCAGGGCACCATCACCAGCTGGCTCGTCGAGCCGGGGCAGAGTTTCAAGCGCGGCGATCCGCTGCTTGAGCTGGAAACCGACAAGACGCTTGTTGAATATCCCGCCCTTGGTGCGGGCACGCTGGTGAAGATACTAGCCGCGCCAGGCGATGTGGTTGATGTCGGTGAGCCGATTGCGCAAATCGAGAGCGATGATCCCGCCATGAGCACTGAGGCAGAAGCGCCAGTGCCGGAGCAGAAGCCCGAATCGGCTGGCAAAGTCCCGACCGCGAGTTCCGGACCCAAAATCCAGACCGTCTCCAACGGCGGCAGCATCAGAGCCACGCCGCTGGCCCGCCGCAAAGCGCGGCAGGCAGGCCTTGCCCTGGCTGATATTTCCGGCACCGGCCGGCGCGGGCGGATTGAAGCCGGTGACGTTGAGGCGGCGCGTGGTGGCGATAGCGTCGCTGCCTCTGTTCGCCCCGGGCCTGATGCGTCTGCGGATGCCACAGGCGGGTTTGTGCTGGTCCATGGTTTTGCCGGCGATCAGACTGGCTGGGCCGCTCTGGCAGGCGCGCTGCGCCGCGCCGGACATAAGGTGGATGCGGTTGATCTGCCTGGCCATGGTGGCAATGAAGGCGTTGCCAACCATCCGGAAGATTTGGTCGCCTGGCTGTCGGCATATTTAAACAGGGCCGCAAAACCGGTGCATCTGGTCGGTCATTCGCTGGGCGCTTTTGTGGCGGCGCGCGCCGCCGCTGAGATGCCGCAGGCCGTTGCCCGGCTGACACTGATTGCGCCCGCAGGCTGCGGCCTGGAGATCAACGGGGCATTTGTGTCCGGCATGGCGGATGCGCAATCTGTCGGTGAAGTGTCGCATCTGCTGCGGCTGCTGGGGCCGAAAGCTGCAACCCTGTCAGCGGAGGGCGTGTCGGCCATGGCAGCGCAACTGGCCAAAGGCCGGCTGACGGCGCTGGCCGCCGCCATGGCACGGGGCAATACGCAATGTATCGATACGATTTCCGCCATTGCTGCGCTGCCGGAAAGTCTGCCGGTATCGGCGCTGTTCGGCGTGGCCGATGCGATCATTCCCCGCGACCAGATCTTCAACATGCCGCCGCGCGTTGCGCTCCATGTGCTGCGCGCCGGCCACATGCCGCAATGGGATGCGCCTTCTCAGGTCGAACGCCTGTTGACGCAGGGCATGGATGCCGCAGTATGATGGCTCGGGAGGAGCAGAATCATGGCCTATATTCTTACCGCTGACGGCGGCACGGAAAGCCTTCGCGCCCGCCTTTACACTCTGGAAGGCAAATGCGTCGCATCCCATGCGGAAGCCTATGAAACCGTGTTTCTTACTGGTGCGCGGGCCGAGCAGCGGCCACAGGACTGGTGGGACTGTCTTGTCAAGGCCACCCGGGCCTGTCTGGCTGCCGCCAATGTCAGTGGCGATCAGGTTGAGGCCATGGCCTATGCCACAACCTGTTGCACGGTTGTGGCGCTGGATCATAATGGCGATGCCCTGCGTCCTGCCTTGATGTGGATGGATGTACGCGCCGATGCGGAAGCGGCTAAGGTTCTGGCCACCGGTGATGAGCGTCTCGTTCTCAATGGCAATGGCACCGGGCCGGTTTCGGCGGAATGGATGATCCCGAAAGCGTTGTGGCTGAAACGCAATGAGCCCGGCATCTTCGATGAGGCCACCACGATTTGCGAATATCAGGACTATCTGACGCTGAAACTGACCGGGGAGCGTTGCGCATCGCTGAACAATGTCGGCCTGCGCTGGCATTATGACAACCGCGGCAGCGGCTGGGCAAGCACGCTGGTCGATGCGCTTGGCATGCCCGAACTGGTGCAAAAATGGCCCTCGCGAGTGGCAGCGCCCGGCGAAGTGGTCGGCACGCTGACGCCGAAATCCGCCGAGGCGCTGGGCCTGACCACTGCCACCAAAGTGGTGCAGGGCGGCGCGGATGCGCTGATCGGCATGATCGGTCTTGGCGTCGCAAAGCCCGGGCAATTGTGCCTGATCACCGGCTCGTCGCATCTGCAGTTTGGCGTTACCGAAGCGCCATTTCATGCCAAGGGCGTGTGGGGCGCTTATGCCGATATCGTCTATCCGAAGCGTTTTATTGTGGAAGGCGGCCAGACTTCGACCGGATCGATCATCAACTGGCTGAAGCGGTTTGTCGGTGGATCGCTGGATTTCGACGCGATGAATGAAAAGGCGGCGGCGCTGCCGCCTGGCTCGGAAGGACTGATCGTGCAGGATCATTTTCAGGGCAACCGCACGCCCTATACCGACGCCCAGTCGCGTGGCGCGATTACCGGGCTGACGCTGGCCCATGAACCGCATCACGTGTTCCGCGCCGTCATGGAGGGCATTTCCTTCGGCACCCGTGCGATCCTCGATGCATTCCGCGATGGCGGCTATGAAGGCACTGAAATCACCGTCGGCGGCGGCGCCACTGCCTCGCGGCTGTGGATGCAGATCCATGCCGATACGGCTGGCCTGCCAGTGCGTATTCCAGCCTCCCCCGATGCCCCTTCCATGGGATCAGCCATTCTGGCAGCCCACGGCGCCGGCCATTTCACCACTATCGATGAAGGCATCGAGGCAATGGTGAAACCGGGAGTCGTGATTGAGCCGGATCCCAAGGCGATGGCGCAATATGAAGAGGTCTATCGCAAATATCTGGCGCTTTATCCGGCATTGAAGGGCGCGCTGTCGGCCTGACCGGCAACCTTACAACCAGCATATTGCACTGGTCAAAATCCGCATGATGATATCTTAGGACCAGCAGCGGAGCGGCTATCCCTCACAATTTCGCACCAATCTGCAGGCAGAAACATGGAATTTCGATAAAAAATATTTATCGATCAAATACCAAAATGCGATTAGACAGGCGGCTCCGTTCACGACACGATGCCAGTCTGTACAAAGGATTTTTGGAATATGACCGACAAGAACATCTATCTGAAATTCGTTGAAGCCGATGTGACGGGTATCATTTCCCTTTATTGGGAAACGGCACCGGAGACATGCAAAGCAATCTGGGGCGCGCTGGAAAAACCAATCCAGGTGCCCGCCAGCCATGCTATTTTCTCGGGTCCCGAAATCATGATGGGATTGCCGGAAGAGGCGCGCAATTTCGACCCCAAAAAATTGCCACCGGAAAATCAAACCGTGCTGCCGCAACCTGGTGACATGCTGTGGTTCTACCAGCCGAAAAATTTCTTCAAGATCGACCCTGAAGAATTCTGGGAGGTCGGCATGTTCTATGGTGTTGGCGGCCGGACCTTCGGGCCTACCGGATGGATACCATGCACCTATTTCGGAACCATGACCGAAGGCCTCGACGCGATTGCCGAACAGTGCCGGCTGATCCGCAAGGATGGTATCAAAACAGTCGAAATTGGCCGGAAATAATCGATCCACCAAACGGTCCGGCGATTCGGCAGCGGACCATCCGTTTAAATAAATAAACGAAAAGGGACAGGACATGAAAAACATCAAAACGAAAGTCACAGTCAGTATTATTGGCGTTTCCGCGCTGCTGGCCAGCACGGCGCTTGCGCAGGCTCAAACCATCGTCATCAACTCTTTTGGTGGTGCCTATGAGGAGGCGCACCGGGAATGCATCATTAGCCCGTTTGAAGCAAAGACCGGTGCGGATGTGCAGATCGTCACCGCCTATTCCGCAGATGCCTTTGCCCAGTTGCGGGCGCAGAAGGATGCACCCCAGTTTGACG
Source organism: Pararhizobium sp. IMCC3301 (assembly GCF_030758315.1). Classification (NCBI taxonomy): domain Bacteria; kingdom Pseudomonadati; phylum Pseudomonadota; class Alphaproteobacteria; order Hyphomicrobiales; family Rhizobiaceae; genus Pararhizobium; species Pararhizobium sp. IMCC3301. Next base: position 1,880,066 of record NZ_CP132336.1, on the reverse strand, counting down.
TTATTCACTTCTCAGGCGGACAGGAAATTGTCGCTGCAAGTGAGGGTCTGTTATCGCCGATTGATGCGTCGAAACTGACAAATGCAGCCGATGTTTATGATTTTGCCAAAGCCAATCTGGCCAAGGGCGAAGGGCCGGCCTATTCGATTGCCGCGATCGGTTTGCTTTACAATACACAGAGCGCCGATCCCAAGCCGACCAAGTGGATAGACCTGATGAATGAGGCCTATTCCGACCACATCGTGCTAACAGATATTTCCAACGGCTACGGGATGCTGGGCTTTTTGATGCTGAATCAGGTGAATGGCGGGGATCTGGACAATATTCAGCCGGGTCTGGATGCCGTCAAAACCCTTTTGGATAATGGCGCGATCATCGTTTCCACCTCGCCGGAGATCCAGCAGGAGTTCGCCCAGAACGATGCCTGGATTGCTGCCTATGCGTCGGATTATGCGTTTACGCTGCGCAAGGCCGGTCTGCCAACGGCTTTCGTGCAGGGCAGCGAGGGCACACCGGCAAGCCTGATCACCGCCAATGTGGTGGCTGGCCGTCCGAACCAGGATCTTGCCATGGAGTTCGTCGATATGTCGATTTCTCCGGAGGCGCAGGCCTGTTTTGCTGAAAAGCTGCGTTATTCGCCGACCAATGCCAAAGCGGAACTGTCTGACGAGGCCGCCGCCGATGTGGCTTATGGCGAAGCAGGGGTGAGTGGCCTGATCCGGTTTGATCCGGTAAAGATCGAGGCCAACCGGTCGGCATGGGTTGATGCCTGGAACCGGACCATTGCACGCTAGAACAACCGCCTGATCTGCGCCGCCGCCGGACAGACCTGTGGCGGCGCAGATCAAAGCGCCTTTATCCCTGTGTGAAACCAGAACAGGATGACAATGACGGATCGGGCGGAAAACACGCTGCTGATTTTGCCGGGCCTGCTGTTGCTGGCACTGGCATTTTTCGTGCCAATCGCGCAAATGCTGGTGTTGTCGATCTCTGGCGAAGACGGGCCGACACTGGCGCATTTCACGCGTTTTCTGTCCGATCCCTATTATCTGAATGTGCTGTGGCGCACCGTGCGTCTGGCGGCGATCATCACGCTGATCTGCGCTTTGATCGGCTTCCCGCTGGCCTATATCATGGCCCATGTCGGCGCGCGTGCGCGGCTGTGGCTGGTGATCCTCATCATCTTGCCGCTGATGACCAGCGTTGTGGTGCGGACCTTTGGCTGGATGGTGCTGCTGAGCCGAAGCGGGCTCGTCCCCGAGATGCTGCGCGATCTGGGCTTTGCCGGGCGCAATTTCAGCCTGATGCAGACCGAGACCGCCATCGTGATCGGCATGGTGCAGGTGCTTCTGCCGTTTATGACATTGTCCATTCTGGGTGTTGTCAGCCGTATAGATACAAAGCTGGAAGAGGCGGCGCGCACCATGGGCTGCAGCTTTCTGCAGACCCTGCGCACCGTGGTGCTGCCATTGTCGACACCGGGGATTGTGGCCGGATCATTGCTGGTTTTTACGCTGTCCGCGAGTTCTTTCGTCACCCCCAACCTGCTGGGCGGATCGCGCATTCAGGTGCTGGCGGCTTCCATCTACCGCTCGGTCACACAAACACTGGACTGGCCATTTGCCGCAGCCCAGGCGGTTATATTGTTCCTGGGTATTCTGGTCCTGCTGATCCCCTATGCAAGGTTGTCGGGCCGGTCCCATGGTTAGAGGTGTTTCAACGCGGATTCGCATCGGGGCCATGGTCTTTGTGGTGCTGACCGGGATTTTTCTGCTGGCCCCACTGGTTGTGATTGTCGGCGTGTCAGTGTCCGACAATCAGTTCATCAGCTTTCCGCCGAGCGGATTTTCGACGCGCTGGTATGAGGCGGTGTTGACGTCTGACGCTTATGTCAATGCAGCCTGGATCAGCCTCCAGGTAGCGCTGCTGGTGACCGTCACTTCCTGTCTGGTCGGCGGCGCGGCGGCCATCGCGCTGCATCGGCGCAACCTGCCCTTCACATCTGCGCTTTCGACGGTGTTTCTGTCGCCGCTTGTGCTGCCGACGATCATCTATGCCATTGGCATGCTGATGTTGTGGAGTGCCTTGTTTGGCCCGGTCTCGATCATAACGCTGTGGATCAGTCATACGGTCATCACCACGCCCTATGTGATCCGCACTACGCTGGCGGTGTTGTCAGAATCAGATCCGCATCTGGAAGAAGCAGCGCAGACCATGGGTGCCAATCGCTTTCAGCGGCTGCGGCTGGTGGTGTTGCCGCAATGTCTGCCAGGGCTGGCAGCCGGCACCTTTTTTGCTTTCAACATTTCTTTCGACGAGGCTGTGCTGGCCTTATTCCTGCGCAAACCCGGCACAACCACGCTGCCGGTGCAGATTTACGGCCAGCTGGAGTTCAGCCCGGACCCTTCGGTCGCCGCCGTCTCTTCGATCATGATCGGCCTGACCATTGTTCTGATTTTCATCATCGACCGAATGCTCGGTCTGCACCGTTTTGCGAGTACCTGACTCATGGCAGAAGTTCGCCTCACCACCATCAAAAAAGCCTTTGGACAGGTCGACGTGCTGCACGGTATTTCGCTGGATATTGCCTCGGGTGAATTTGTCAGCCTGCTGGGTGCATCGGGCTGTGGCAAGACCACGCTGCTGCGCATCGTTGCGGGACTGGAAAGCGTCACCTCGGGGAGCGTTGATATTGGCGGCCGCGATGTAACACATCTGCCGCCCGAGCAGCGTGACATTTCCATGATGTTCCAATCATACGCGCTGCTGCCGCATCTGAGCGTCGCTGAAAATGTGCGCTTTCCGCTGCGCATGCGACGCATCGGGAATCTTGAGGAACAGCAGGAAAGAGTGCGCTCCACACTCGACATTGTGCAACTTGGCGCTCTGGCAGAGCGTAAGCCAAATCAACTCTCCGGGGGCCAGCAACAGCGGGTGGCCCTGGCGCGGGCAATTGTTTCCCGGCCAAAAATATTGTTGCTGGACGAGCCGCTCTCCAATCTGGATGCCAGGCTGCGCGAGGATATGCAGGTCGAACTGATTGAAATCCATAAAGGGCTCGGCCTGACCACGCTGTTCGTGACCCATGACCAGGAAGAGGCCTTAAGCCTGTCCGACCGGATTATCCTGATCAATGAGGGCAGGATTGAACAGGAAGGCAGTCCGCGCGAGATATATGCCAGACCCGCCACTGGCTATGCCTCAAATTTCCTCGGCGCGGCCAATCTGATTCCGGCGACGATCGCTGAAACAGAAAACGGCCCGGTTGCCAGTCTGGCCGACGGTCAGACATTGCCGCTTGATGCCGCAGAGGCCACGCGCGGCCCCGCCACTTTGGCGCTGCGCCAGGAAGACATCGTGTTGAAGCCGGTAGAGCCCGCGGAGTTGAAGGGCCATGTTCGTACCCGCGTCTATCTGGGAGCCCGGAACCGCTATGTCATCAAACTGGGTGGAGACGAGATTCGCGTGTTGGCACGTCACGATCTGGATTTTGAGCGCGGCGATGAGGTCGGCCTGTCGATTGATCCGCACCGGATTCGTGTCCTGCCGGACAGCGCTACGTAGAGCACTTTCAACTCGACAACAAAATGAGTTTAGCCATGAACCAATATGAGAACCGGCTTTTTATAAATGGCGGATATGTCGCTGGGGAGGGGCGCGAGGAGGCGGCGTTCGATCCGGCACGCGGCGTTGAACTGGCACGGGTTGCTTCGGCTAGTGACGGGCAGATCGATGCGGCTGTGGAGACCGCGAGCCGGGCCTTTGCGGGCTGGCGCAACACGACGCCGAAAGAACGCAGCCGCGCCTTGTGGGCCATTGCGGACGCGGTTGAGACCAATGCTGCGGCGCTGGCCAAAATTGAATCGCTGAATGCGGGCAAACCGTATCGTTTTGTTGAAGCCGCCGAGCTTGCCAATGTGGCCGATGTGTTCCGGTTTTTTGCCACAGCCGTGCGCAATGTTCCCGCAATTGCCGCTGATGACTATCGCGCCCATGGCAAGACCAGTATGATGCGGCGCAGTCCGATCGGTGTGGTTGCGTCGATTGCACCGTGGAACTATCCGTTGCTGATGGCGGCGTGGAAAATTGCTCCGGCCATCGCAGCGGGCAATACGATTGTCATCAAACCATCGGAGAACACGCCGCTCAGCCTGCTGCTCCTGGCGCCGATCCTCAACAAAGTGCTGCCGGATGGTGTCGTCAATGTCGTTTGCGGAAACGGTGCGGAGGTCGGGCAAGCGCTGATTTCACATCCGTTAGTGCGGATGATTTCTCTGACCGGCGATATCCGCACCGGGCGCGCTGTGCTGAAGGCCGCCGCCGGCGAGCGCATCAAACGCACCCATCTGGAACTGGGCGGCAAGGCGCCGGTGATCGTTCTGGAAGATGCTGATCTGGACAGCCTTGTCGCAACAATGCGCGAAGCCAGTTTTTATAATGCCGGACAGGACTGCACCGCGGCCTGCCGCGTGTTTGCGGCAAAGTCCGTGGCCGATGAGTTGACGGATAGGCTGAGCGACATGATCGGCAATTTGATCTATGGCGCGCCGGAGCGCGACGATGTCGAGTTCGGCCCGCTGATCAGTGCCACCCAGCGCGACCGGGTGGCTGGCTTTGTCGAGCGCGCCCGTGATGGCGGACATGATATCATCGCAGGTGGCAATACGCCCTCCGGCCCGGGCTATTTCTTTGAGCCAACCCTTGTGCGCGCCCCGATTGAAGCCGAAATCGTGCAAAAAGAGGTGTTCGGACCTGTCGTCACGGTGACAGAATTTGACGAGGTGCAGACGGCGCTTCGCTGGGCCAGCGACTCTGAATATGGACTGGCATCGTCGGTCTGGTCACGCGATACGGCCGCTGCGCTACGCATTGCCAAAGATCTTGAATACGGGGTGACATGGATCAATACCCATGGCGTATTTGCGACGGAAATGCCTCATGGCGGGATGAAAAACTCAGGATATGGGTCTGATCTGTCAATGCAGTCGCTGCTCGACTACACACAGGTCCGCCATATCATGGTGGCCTGACCGATCTGGCGTTCTAATCGATCCAGGCCATGTCCGGTTCGACATCGGCGCAGTAATCGGCCGCGCTGAGACGCGCCAGATCGACTACCTTGCGAATGAAATCCTGATGTGTCGAGGCCTGATAAGACGCGATGATCGGAATCGGCGGGAAGCGTTTGGCCACCTTGACCTGTTGCAGCAATCCCATATCCAGCTCGCGTCGAATGGTCACGGTAGGAATGGCACCTACACCAAACCCGTCGATGATCAGATTGATGATGGCATACAGCGAGTTGCAGCTTGTCAGCTTTGACGCCAGCGCCTGTTCGTCGTGAAAATACGGCGCAATCATCTGGTAGGGCGGGGAATTTTTGGGAAAGCTGATAATCGGCAGATCGGCCAGGGCGGCCACCGTGTAGGTTCTGTCCGGTTCAATCAGTTTCGGTGACCCGGCCCAGACCATCTGCAGCACACAGGAAGTGAAACTGCGAAACCCGTCACCCAGAACCGGATAAAGCGAAAAGATTAGATCGAATTCTCCCTTGTTCATCCCCGCAACAAGATTTTTTGTGCCGTCAACGGTCAGTTCAATTTTGAGACTTGGAAAGTTGCGGTGCAACGATTCAATGAAATGCGGCATCCAGGTAGATGATATGGAATCGATGGCGCCGATCTTCAGCGGCTCCAAGGCCGGTATCATATCGCCCTGAAGGTCGCCTTTCAGCCGGTCTATGCCGCTGAGAACAGCTTCAAAACTGTGCAGTACCCGCTCGCCATCCGGGGTCAGCGCGAAAGAGCCGTCGCCGCGATTGATCAACCGGCTTTCCAGCTCGGCCTCGATTGCAGCAAGCCGGCTGGAAACCGCTGGCTGCGTGGTGTTGAGTTCGCGCGCGGTACGGCCGAAATGCCGATTGCGCGCCAGAGCGACGAAGGTTTTGATGTCGAGAATTCGCATGGGGGAAGTGTATAGATCGCATGAGGGATTGGACAGTGGTAGCGCTGCCACACCGGACGGTTACGTATTGCCGGAATTTGCGCGCTTTTTTGAGGTAACCCTCTCAAAACACCGACGTGCTCCCCTGAAACCTCCCAGAATTGCAGGTCGTCTTTTTTCTCAATCATTTCCGAGTTCGCTGAGGATCCCGTCGGCGTTTATGATCGATTGAGCGATCTCCAATGTCGTCGCCCGTTTGGCCATCGCCTGTTTGCGAATGATCGCGTAAGCTTCCTTATCGTTGAGGCCGTGGTGACGCATCAGGATGGACTTTGCTTCATTCACTTTTTGAACGTTTTCCAGTTTAGACTTGAGTTTGACGATATCTTTTTCGAATTTCCGGCTCTCCGACCAATAACGACGCGCCATGAGTATTGAACTCATAACACCGGCGGCTCTGACCGGCTTGGTGATAACCGCATGAGCCCCAATTTCGAACAGGCCCTGAAGAACGGAGGGGTTCTCGTACTCAATGATCGCAATGATCGCCGGAAGATTGTCCTTGGACCTTAAAAAAAGTGGCTTGATCTCGGAGGGGCTCGTCGCGTCCACATCGACAAAGAGCACATCAATGCCTTTGGGTAGCGAGGAGGGGATGGGCCAAATAGCCTCAAATGGACAACCAATACGATGAATCTGTCGTAGCAGTTCTTCAGCCGGTTTGTCTCTGGGGTGCATGACGCCGACATTCAGATCGCGCAGGCTGTTTATAAAGCTGCCCATCTGGTGGTTTAATCCCCACCAATCTTCTGAGCACGCAAGCTCCAATCGTTTATCTCTGGATTAACCAAATAGGGATCAGGCTTGATCATATGCCTGACCTTCGTCTTGATCTTGAACTCGCCCTGGCTGTCCACAACCCCAATCCGGGATTGCAGGTAAGTGTGGTTGTTGTCGGGATCGATCTTGATTTCGCCTTGTGGCGCTTGAAAGGTCATCCCCAGCAGAGCCTCGCGCAAGGCATCTGTATCGGACTCGCCACATTCGGCCAATGCTCGTGCGAACATATGAACCTGGCAGTAGGCCGCTTCGCAACAGGAGGTTACGTCCACGATTGTCCCGAATTTCGCTTTGTAGCTCTCCAGGAATCTTTTGTTGGATTCTGAGCGGATCGAACGGAAGTAAGGTGCTGCTGTAATATGTCCCTCTGCCGCTTCCACACCGATTTCGGCAATCTCAGCTTCATTCGTAGTCAGGCTCGAGATAGGTCGTTCGATGCCGTTGCCTAAAGTTTTATGATAGGCCGAATAAAAGTTTATGCAGCTTTGGCCGACGACTGTCGAGAAAATAGCGTCAGGCTTCGTACGCTCAATGTTCGCAATGATGCTCTTGAATCTCGCAATTCCGGCATTCAGCGGCACATATTCCTCACCAACCACTTCTCCACCTCCCTGACGAAGAACGTTGCGCATGACGCGATTGGATTCCCTTGGATAGATGTAGTCAGAGCCGACGAAATATATGCGCTTTCCGTACGTCTCCATCAGGTAGTTCGCCAGAGGCACACTATTCTGATTTGGCGTTGCGCCGCCATACATGACATTCGGCGAATACTCGAAGCCTTCGTAAAGCGTGGGATAGAAAAACAAGGCGTTCCTGCGTTCAACGATCGGGAGAACCTCCTTGCGGCTTGAGGACATGTAGCATCCAAAGATCACGAGAATTTTGTCTTCCACGATCAGCTTTTCAGCGAGTTCCCCGTACTTCTTGACCACTGAACCGGGGTCGTAGGAGACAGGTTCAATCGCTTTGCCGTGAACCCCGCCTTTTGCATTGATTTCATCGATCGCGAGCAAGGCACCATTCAGTTGAGACTGCTCGATGATCGATGTAACGCCCGACGTCGAGAACAGAATTCCAACTCTCCAAGTGTCTTTTTTATTCACTGACGGCACCTTTTTTTATTTTCTCGAAATTTATTGTCTGACCGCACAGTCTGGCAACAATGCGCTGAGCTTCAGGCGAGCTTTCACTATCACTACTGATCGCCAGCAAGAAGTTCGAAAGTGGAAATTCCAAGTGCTTGCGTATTTTCCGTCGAATGTCGCGCGCGCCGAAGCGCTCATCATATCCTTGACGCGCGATGTAGCTGACAACTTCAGGTTCAAGCTCCAGATGATAGTTGTGTTTGCGAAGTCGTGCGTTCAGATGCTCTATTTCCACCGCGACTATTTCTGGTAGGCGCGTCACGTCAATTTTGTTGAAAATTTCGATGTGATCTATCCGATTGACGAACTCCGGTGGAAATCGTGCAAGAAGGCTGCTCATCATGGCATCCATCGCTGCATTTTCATTTGTGCCCTGCCGTGTCTTCAATCGCGCGCTGATGCGCGACCACAATGTGTCAAGTTGCTGAGTACCAAGGTTGCTAGTCATAAAGATGATTGCATTGCGAAACGAAATCGTTCGTTCGCCCGACGCGACGGTCAGGATACCATTGTCAAACACGTTCAGCAGCGCCATGACAACTTCGTCGCTGGCCTTTTCCAACTCGTCAAACAACACGATCCCTGGAAGGTTGCGGCTGCCCTCGATCTTGGTCTGATCGAGGATGGTAGTTCCCTCTTTGGAGCCAACATATCCAGGTGGCGCGCCAGTCAGGGCGGCTGCATAATGTTCCTGCGCAAGCGTGTTCATGTCGATCCGGCAAACTGCATCAGCATCTCCGTACATGGCACGCGCGAGCAGCCGAACGGTTTCAGTTTTCCCCACACCTGTCGGACCGGTGAAAAGCATGGAAACCAAGGGCTTGCGTGGATCTCCGATATCCGCGCAGATTGTTCTGAGATACTGCATGAGGTTATCGATGGCGTGATCTTGCCCGATGATATGATCGCGCAGCTCAAGCTCGATCCTGACCAGATCAAAATTGAAACGTGAGTTTGCCAGACCGTCAGAATGTCCCGATACAGCACTCAAACTCGAGATGCGGTTTTCATCCGCCAAAGCGCGCTTTAAACGATCCTCGCGCTGCGTACTCTGCATCTTGTCCGTCAGAAATGGCATATTTGTACCTGATCATCTGTGAAACCACAGACCAAAAACAGTGGCGGTGCGGCCAGGGTGTGGAGAACCCCGAGACGCCGCACCGCCATGAAAGTCAGCTCGCTTCTTTTTCTTTTGCGCCTGTGGGTAGATTGCCGACCGGACACTGCGCGACGCCAATTGTTGAACGCGTCAACTTTTGAACGTCTTCGCGTGTTTTCTCCGCATCGTTGACCCAGTTGCGGTAGAACTCGAACGGGCAATCAGCCACGCCCTGGTCTCCATCTCCAGACGCCAGAACTCCGGTATAGCCACGGTGCAGCAGTTTGAAGAGGTGGTTCTGAGACTGGTCGTTGGCGCGCGCATCCCGGATTTCGGGAATCGAAAGCTGGCCATACTGGATACCCATCTCTTCTTCGCCGCACTCGCCAAGTGTGCGACCATCGAAGCCGATAATCGCGGAGTGGCCAAAATAGCTGTACACACCGTCAAATCCGGTCGCGTTGGCCACAGCTACATATGAGTTATTCGCCCAGGCCATGGCTTTGGCCATGAGGACCTGCTGATCCTTCGCGGGATACATGTAGCCCTGGCAACGAACAATGAGCTCTGCCCCCTTCATCGCGCAATCACGCCAGATTTCAGGGTAGTTCCCATCATCACAGATGATCATGCTGATTTTCATCCCCTTCGGCCCTTCCGTAACGAAGGTCTCGCCACCCGGACACCATCCCTCGATGGGACACCAAGGCAGAATCTTGCGATACTTCTGCACGATCTCACCCTTGTTGTTCATCAGGATAAGGGTGTTGTAGGGATTTTTGCGCGGATGTTCCTCGTGACGCTCGCCGGTAAGCGAGAAGATGCCCCACGTGTTTGCCTTGCGACACGCACGCGCGAAGATTTCGGTTTCATCACCCGGGATGACGGCGGCCGTTTCCATCATCTCATCGGGATCATACATGATGCCCTGGGTGCTGTATTCCGGGAAGACGACAAGGTCCATTCCTGGCAGGCCTTGCTTCATTCCAACGACCATCTCGCCAATTTTCTCGGCGTTCTCCAAGACCTCAGCCCTGGTGTGCAATCGTGGCATTTTGTAGTTTACGACAGCCACTCCAACTGTTGTGTCGCTGCTGGAAATATCACCGTGTCTCATGAAGTAGTTCCTCTCTAGGTGCTGGGTTGGTTTGCTTTGTAAACAACAGGATTCCTCAAAATGTCAGATGCCGTTCAACGATCTCGTCAGTGAGATCGTTCTTCCCCCCGGACATGGCTATTCTGCCCTTGTCCATGACGAAAAAGCTGTCAGAAGCCTGACGCGCGAAGGGGATGCTCTGTTCGACTAAAATGATGCTGATCCGGCGATCTCGATTGAGATGAACGATGGCCTCCTGGATCTGCTTGACCATGTTAGGCTGAATACCTTCGGTAGGCTCGTCGAGGATCAGGATTTTAGGGTCCATTGCAAGCGCGCGCGCAATAGCGAGCTGCTGCTGCTGACCACCGGAAAGATCGCCGCCCCGGCGGTTGAGAAATTCGCGTAGAATGGGAAAAAGGTCGAACAGGTAGTCGGGGATGTCCCGTTTGCCATCCGCTCGCGCATATGTGCCCATTATAATGTTTTCACGCACTGAAAAGCGCGGAATAATTTCGCGACCTTGGGGAATATAGCCAATGCCAAGCCGGGCCCTTTCGAAGGGCTTGCTTCCCTGAAGTTCATTTCCGTTGAATGACAATCTGCCAGTAGATCTGTCAGTGAGACCCATGATCGTCTTGAGCAAAGTGGTTTTGCCGACACCATTGCGGCCCAGAATGGAGACGAACTCGCCTTCTTCTATCTTGAACGACAAATCCCGGATCACAGGACTTTTGCCGTAATAGGAATAGAGGTTTTCAGCTTGAAGGATGCTCATGGATCAGTGTCCCAAATAGGCGGATTTGACAGCCTCGTTGTTCTCAATTTCTGCAATCGATCCTTCGGCAAGTTTCTTGCCTTGCGCCATGACAGTGATCCGATCTGCCACCTGGCGAACAAACGACATGTCATGCTCGACAACGATCAAGGCATGCGCCGCGCGCAATGTTGCAAAGATCGCGGCGGTTTTGTCTGTCTCCTGGATAGTCATGCCAGCCGTGGGTTCATCCATCAGGATCAGCTTGCTGTCCTGCGCGATGAGCATGGCGATTTCCAACCATTGTGTTTCACCGTGAGACAGATTGCCGGCCATCTCGTCCCGCTTGGCGGCCAGTTCGACCAGTTCCAGAATACGTTCAATTTCCGCACTTTTTTTGCGGCCGAAGCTCAGAAGGGTTTGGGAAAGCCGGTGCCGCTTTGATCGCGCAACCTGGAGATTTTCGTCGACCGTCAGCTCCTTGAAAACCGTGGGAACTTGAAACTTGCGACCGATGCCGCGCCGCGCACGTTGGAATTCGAGCATGCTCGAGATCTCTTGACCATCAAAGCAGATCGAGCCTCCCGTCGGCTGGGTCTTGCCGCAGATTAAATCCAGCGTCGTCGACTTTCCCGCTCCATTGGGGCCAAGCAGACACAGGATTTCGCCCTTACTGACCGAAAGATCCAAGCCGTCTACGGCCCTCAGACCTCCAAACTCGACGCGCAGATCGGTGATTTCCAATAGTGCCATTCAACGCCCTCCTTCTGTTTCACCGACTTTGGTGGGAACGATGAGCGGCTGTGCGGAGCTCTCTTTCTTTCCTTGGCGAGCAATCCATTGCCATCCGGAAACGATGAGCCCGTGCAACCCGGTCGGCATGAACAGAACGACAAATACGAAAGTCGCGCCAAGCATCATGTGCCAAACTTCGACGAAGACGTCCGACAAGCGCCCTTCGAGGATATTGACCAGGATAGCTCCAACAGCCGCGGCGATGACTGAATTGCGGCCGCCAACTGCGCACCAGATAACGATGGCAAGGCTGAAAGACACACTCATATAAGTTGGGGAAGCGAATTCGAGGACGAGCGTATAGAGCATGCCTGACCATCCGGCGAGGGCGGCAGAAATACAAAAGATCAACGTCTCGTATGACGCCACGTTGTAGCCAAAAAACCGCGTGCGGGTGGAATCTTCGCGGATGGCGCGCAGGATTAATCCGAATTTGCTGTGAACCAGGTAAAGACCGACCAGCAACGCGGCGATCAGGCATCCGGCAATCAGATAGTAGAATTGCAGACTGTAGGTATCGACTGTCCAGCCCAGCAAAGTGAGAGGTGCAAGACCTGTCAAACCATTCTGACCGCCGGTGAATCCCTGTTGCTCGATAACCAACAGCTGAAGCGCGACCAGAAAGGCTAGCGTGATCACCGCAACAAACACTCCGGAAATCCTGGCGCGGAACATGAAGACGGCAATGAGCGCACCGACAAGTGCGGGGACCAGAAGGCCTGCAATAAGGGTAAACGGCAGAGAGTGAAACGGGACCCAGAACCAAGGCAGGCTTTCAACATTGTTCCAGCCCATGAAATCAGGCAGGCCATCGCTTGCCTTCAATTTCAGATGCATCGCCATGATATAGGAGCCAATGCCAAAGGTGGCCGCCTGTCCAAGGTTCAAAAGCCCGGCCGTTCCCCAGGACAGCGCAAGCGCCATGGAGACGATGCCAAGGCTCAGATAGCGTGAATATGTGTTGAGCTCGTAGCCATCGAAGCTGAGCAATATGGGAAAACCCAGAACAACCACTGCGGCAAAAATCACCAGTGCCATGAAGTCATATTTGAATTTCTTGCTCATGGCGCGCCCTCAACCACGGGTATTTTCTGGGAACAGGCCGCGCGGACGCAGACGGATAAGAAGGATGACGCAGGCGAGAACGGCAATGCGACCAAGCGTGTCGTTCATCACTAGCGAGAACAATGCGGTCGCTTCACCAATCATGACAGCCGCTGTGGCGGCTCCGATCAAACTGCCCAGACCACCGATAATCACCACCAGGAATGCATCGACGACAAGGCTTGTACCCATGGTTGGAATTGTGCTGAAAAGGGGAGTGATGAGCGCTCCTGCAATTCCGGCCAACCCCGCCCCATAAGCAAAAGTCAGTGAGAATATGCGCCCTGACTCAATTCCGTAGCACTCTGAGATTTTACGGTTCTGAATGATCGCGCGCAGCTTCGTGCCGAATTCGGTTCGCGTGAGTAATGCCCATGTTACTAGCAAGACGGCAACGGAGAACAGGATGATGAAGATCCGATAATTCGACATCACAACATTGCCGATCTCGATGTTTCCGCGCAGAAAATCCGGACCTTTGACGAACAGGGATTCCGGGCCAATTATAATCCGAACCGCCTGCTGTAACATGATGCCGATCCCCCAAGTTGCCAGGATCGTGTCCAGTGGTCGTTTATAGAGCCGCTGCACGATGGCCCGCTCGATGATCCAGCCAATGGCTGCCACCGCCAAGAAGACCAACGGCAAAGAAACAATAATTCCGAAGCCCAAATAGTTTTGCAGAGCCCAAGTCGTGTACGCGCCCAGCATTACGAATTCACCGTGCGCCAGATTGATCACCCCCATCGAGCCGTAAATTATTGCAAGTCCAAGTGCTATGATCAGTAGGATCGAGGCCATGCTGAGGCCCGAAAACAACTGATTGAAAACGACATCCATACTCTCTCCCCGTCGACGCGAACTGCATGTCCCCCTCAGTTTATAGAGCTCCCGGCGCGTCGCGCCGGGAGCAACCATTCAACCCTTGACTAAACCTTCGCCCGTGCAGGTTTGTCCCGGGTAGGCAGCATAGGGCTTGGGAGCCACCCGCTCTGCGGAGTCCAGGATCACCTTGGCTTGACCGTCCGACTGCCATTGCGCCACTTTTGGCCACAGATGGGTGTGAAGGTTTTCATCGATAAGCACTTTGCCCTGGGGTGCGGCCAATTCAGTGCCAACAGCTGCAGCTCGGATGGCCTCAGTCGTGACATTGTCCGGATCCAGTTTCTCAAGTGCTGCCTTAAACTGATAGACTTGGAAATAGGCTGCTTCACTGACGAAGTGCGTGACCTCATCGGCGCCATAGCGGCTCTTGTATGCCTCTACGAAACGCTCATTCTCTGGCGTGGAATGGCCCATGAAATAGGGTGCAGATGAGTAGTGCCCTGCAGCGGCTTCACCGCCAATCGCTTTCACCTCGACTTCCGAACGCGTCAGGCTGATGACCGGCATCGCTTCCGCATCCAGTTCGGCAGCATGGTACTGACGCGCAAAGGCAACGTCGGAGTCGCCGACAACGGTCGCGAAAATGACATCCGGCTTCTCCGTACGGATACGATTGATGACCGAACTGAAGTCGGAATGGCCCAATGGCACATATTCTTCATGCACGACTTCGCCTCCAAGCTCGGAGAGCAGCTTCTTGCAATAGTTGTTCTCTTCTTTCGGATAGACGTAGTTGTTGCCGATCAGATAAAAGCGCGGACCGAAGTTCTCGATCGCCCAGCCGATCACATTGTCCTGCTGTTGGTTTGGCACCGCGCCGCCATACATGACATTGCGCGAACATTCACGCCCCTCATAAAGAGTGGGATACCAGTAAAGATTGTTGCGCTGCTCGACGACCGGCAGAACTGCTTGCCGGCTGGCAGAGGTGTAAGAGCCAAAGACACTTATGCATTTGTCGCGGATCATAAGACGACGTGCGCGGTCCGCGTAGGTGGCCGGATCAGATGCCGGGTCCTCAATAATCGGCCGCAGCTGGCGACCATGAATTCCGCCCTGTTTGTTGATTTCTTCCATTGCCATCAATGCGGCGTCATGCAGCGTATGTTCCACCACAGCCACAGCGCCGGTGAGCGAAAACAGCAGTCCCACAGGAATATCTGTACCCAAAGCGAGTGCCGGTCTGGTGCCTAACAGCAGCGCGGGCGCGGATAAGGCACCGGACGCTCCAATGACGCCCAAGGCTCCAACTCTTCCTAAAAAATCACGTCTTTTCATTTCTTTCTCCCTTGTTAACTCGAACAGAAGCACAAAAAAATGGCCCCTTAAACGACCAGATTCCGGTGGTCGTTTAAGGGGCCATTTTGCCCATATGTTTGAGCTCGCATTTGAACTCGTTCATTCACCGTTGCATTAAGAATAGGAAAAAATCAAGAAAATTTTTTACCTAATATGTTAGTATATTAAGCACATTTTTCGCAAGGGATCGCGCCCGTCGGGTGACTTCTTTTAATGTTGGCGGTGGAAGCGGAGTGGTTGGAGGAATCTCGCCGAGGCAATGAAGGTGGTCCCGGCGGGGCAGGCAGAGGCGCACCTGATCTGGCAGCGGCGGCAGAGCAACTAGGCGCAAGCGCGGCCGCTTTGGCAGAAGCGCTCGGCCACGATATGCCACCCGAATTTCACAGCCTGCTGAAAAACTTGCGATCGCCATAACGACCGAGTAGCGCCTTGAAAGGTTCCTTCAACATCCACCGCTAACGGGCAGCAATTTGCGCATCATCAAGAATGCAAACTGCCCCATGGGTAAATAGCCCAATGGGGGTTTGAAGCGCTGCAAAATTCCCAGTCGGTTTATCGCCATAGTTTCGCATGTGTCTAAAAACGGACCTGTGGGATCGACGTCGCACGTCATAGATTAGACTGACGTCAGGTTCCGTCCACCACTTTGTCAAAATCAGTGACGTTCGCAAATGCAGCGAGCGCTGAACGTCCAAATTTCGAGGGGCTCGCCAGGAGAAATTTTTCGCTGGCTGACGCAATAGCGACCTTTTTCACTGCGATTTTTGACAAGTCATAATCCATGACGCGACCCGCATCATCAATTGCTGAGCATCCAAGAAACGCTACATCGATTTTGAGGTTTGACAGAGTCAACACGATCTCTTCGCCGACCAGCGATCCGTCACGTCCGGCCAGACGACCTCCCAGCACCATAATTTCGTGCCGATGCGGGTCAAAATGCAGCGCAGCGCGCGTACTGTTGGTGAACACGCGAAATCCTGGCCTGTTGTTCAGTTCTTGCGCCAGCGCCTCCACAGTCGTGCCGACATCAAGAAACACAGTGGCGTGATCTCCAACGAGAAGAGCCGCCGCCCGGGCTACGCGAGACTTGTCATCCCGAGAAATCTCAGTCTTTCTGTCGTAATCAAGGCGCAGCGCTTCATCCGACCCGATGATCCCAGCACCTCCGTGAAAGCGCTGCAATAGACCTGCCTCGGATAGCATTATGATGTCGCGTCGCACGGTCTGAGCTGAAACGTCGAACTCCTTAGCCAGATTTTCAATGGTGACAAAGCCTTGGCTGGCCGTCTGTTCAAGGATGCGTTCTTGTCTGCCGTTCAAGGACGAAGGCCCCAGAGTGTCCATCATCATATTGCCTTTCGCTTTAACATATGTAAAGTATCTTACATTTAGTGAGGCAATGCAACATGGATCGGCTATCTCTTCATATCTCAGACGGAAACGTTTTCAGCAGCAAGGGGCGTCTTGATCCCTGGATGTGGACGTGGCGCCAAACTGAAACACCTGAAGACGCAGTGCCGGCATCTGCTGAGCAGGCACTGGCATTGGTCGCAGCAAGTGGCAATATGCGCCGTATTCCTGTTGGCGTTATTGGCCCGCGCGATGCGAGCGAAAGTCAGTTGGCCACTGCGGAGGCTATTGGTGCTGCGGTCGGACGACTGGGATTGACCATGATCTGCGGAGGGCGGGGCGGCGTTATGGAAGCTGCATCAAAGGGTTGTATGCATTCCGGGGGTCTGACGGTCGGTCTGTTGCCTGATCATGAATGGCACAGCGCAAACGACTTTATTGCACTCCCCATCGCAACAGGATTAAGCGAAGCTCGCAACATGATTATTGCCAAATCATGCGCCGTTTTGATTGCAGTTGGCGGCTCGTATGGCACACTATCGGAGATTGCCTATGGGCTGCACTTTTCGAAACTTGTAATTGGTCTGGACGGTGCTCATGAGATCGAAGGCCTTGTGGTTGCGCAAAGCGCGCACGAGGCGATGGTGCGGCTTGCAGAACATTTCATGGGTTCTCTGGTTTTGTCAGATAATTGATATTTTGTTTTATCGATGGTAGATAATGTACAAATTTGGAGCAGGTCTTGAGTACACCACACGTCCTTGATCTAAAAAATGTTACAAAAAAATTCGGCACGCAAATTGTGCTGGATGACATATCGCTTTCTATCGCTGCTGGAAGTTTCACCTCGCTTCTGGGTGCATCCGGTTGCGGAAAATCAACCACGCTCAGGATTATGGCGGGTCTTGATCGACCTTCTGAGGGCGAAGTCATGCTGGACGGACGCGTCGTCACTGAAATGACGGCCCACGAGCGGAATATCGCAATGGTGTTCCAGTCCTATGCGCTCTATCCACATTTGACAGTCGCCCAGAATGTTGCATTGCCGCTGACGATGCGCCATCTGACGGCTCTCGGACGATTGCCTGGGGTCGGTCGGTTCTATCCGGGTGCAGCAGGGGCTCGCAGCGATATCAGACGCAAAGTCGAGCAGGTCGCCGAGTCGCTTGAGATCAGTGCGTTGCTGAATCGCAAACCTGCACAAATTTCAGGTGGACAACGGCAAAGAGTTGCGTTGGCACGGGCCCTGGTGCGTGATCCGGTTCTATTTCTACTGGATGAACCACTGTCAAATCTTGATGCCCGGCTACGCGTTCAGACACGCGCTGAGCTGGTTAATCTGCACAAACGCACCGGCCGCGCATTCATCTATGTCACTCATGATCAGGCTGAAGCTATGGCCATGTCTGATCAGGTGATTGTCATGATGGATGGCGCAATTGCACAAGTCGGCTCGCCACGAGATCTCTATGAACGTCCTGCCTCATGCGCCGTTGCGGCGTTTGTCGGCGCCCATCAGATCAATTTCCTTCCTGCCAATTCGCTTGGCGATGGAGTGCTTCCAGGTACGGCCGGGAAAACAATCGGATTGCGTCCTGAACACCTTGTTCCAACGGTCGACGGTCAGATCCAGGTGCATCTAGAGTCAGCTGAATATCTCGGCTCGGAAATCATCCTGACCGCACGCAATTCCAAAGGCGAAATCATCCGTTCGATTGCGCCTGGAAACTACAATTTGCCCGCACCGAATTCCGAAATCCGGCTCGGGTTTGAAACAACGGCAGCCCATATTTTTGATCCAGATACCGGGCTCCGTTCCCGGGGAGCGATCTGATGGGCATCCAAAGAGACCATCGAGAGACCATCACAAATATCTGGCTCACAGGTCCGGCGACGCTTGCACTGGTTCTGTTCATATTCGTTCCGGTTGCCATTGTCGCGGTTCTGTCATTCTCAGATTATCAGTTCGGTGCAAAGTCGCTCAACTGGATCGGATTGGACAATTACATAGTTCTGTTCACATCATCGATCGGCAGGCGGGCGATCACAAACACCCTGACCTACGTCGCAATCGTCATCCCATTCTCGGTCTTCCTGGCACTGTGCGTCGCTATCGGGTTGCATCGCATGCTGGATTGGGCGCCAAATATGTCTCGCTTCCTGCGCGCAGTTTACTTCCTTCCGGTCGCGGCCACGCTCGTGGCCATGGCAGTCGCGTGGCAGATGCTTCTGCACCCGTCGCTCGGATTGGTAAATCAGATGCTGTCGGCCATAGGTTTAACGCCGCAGAACTGGCTGAGTGACCGTGGGCTTGTTCTGTATACGCTTTCTGTGATCGGCATATGGCAAAGTGTCGGATACAATATGGTGCTTTTTTTGGCCGGGCTCACCGCCATACCCTCAGAGCTTTATGAAGCAGCCGAGGTTGATGGGGCTGACGGCATCTGGTCGCGTTTCTGGACTGTGACCTGGCCGATGCTTGGACCCACGACATTATTCGTTCTTGTGGTCACGGCGACAAACGCCTTTCGGGTCTTCGAAACGGTGGCGACGTTGACGAAAGGCGGTCCGGCCTTTGCGTCTGACACCCTGATTTACGCGTTATACCGCGAAGGTTTCATCTACTTTAAAGCCGGCTATGCGAGCGCTATCACCATTGTGTTTTTCGCTTTCATCCTGATCCTCACCCTTGCTCAAATACTGGTGGTCGAGCGGAAGGTGCATTACCGATGAAAAATCGTACAATCTCTCGTATTGTCTCAACATCGCTTTTGATGGTGGGTGGTGCATTCGTCCTGTTGCCCTTTGCCTGGATGGTTTCTCTTTCGCTCAAGCCTCGCGACGAGATATTCACCTCACAGGTGCAATTTTTGCCGACACGGCTGGAGTTCTCGAACTACTGGGTGGCACTGACGGAAACGGACATTCTGCTCTATCTGTGGAACGGCACGATTGTCGTGGCTGGCATCCTGTTCTTTCAAATCCTGTTCGCGCTGCCATGTGCTTATGCCCTCGCACAACGTACGTTCTGGGCTCGCAACCTGATTTTCGGACTGGTCCTGGCAGCTCTTCTTATCCCGTTTCCTGTGACGGCAATTCCAGTTTTCCTTGCTTTTGCTGAATTCGGCATTCTCGACAGCTATACAGCGCTCATCCTGCCATTCATCGCCACTGCTTTTGGGATATTCCTGTTCCGGCAGTTCATCTCTCAGATGCCGGCAGAATTGTTTGATGCAGCCCGTGTCGATGGCTTGAGCGAAACCGCAATTGTCTGGCGGATTGTCTTTCCGATGGCGCTTCCCGCAGCGACAGCTTTTGCCATTTTCTCGGTCACGACACACTGGAATGACCTCTTCTGGCCGCTGATCGCAACGGTCGATCCAGATATCGCAACTCCGCCAAAAGGCATCGTTTATTTTCGTGATCAGGAAAGCGGCGACGATGTTGGTCCGCTCATGGCCGCAGCAATCATTGTCATCGCGCCGCTGGTCATCGGATTTCTCATGGCACAACGCAAATTCGTGCAGGGTCTCGCAGCTGGTGGTGTCAAAGGGTGAGGAGATGAGACGAAACAGGACAGAGTGCGAACAATAACTAAAACAAGTAACCTGAAAATGAGGAGTGACAATCATGAAAACAATATTCGCAGCCGCCTTTATGGCGACAATTGCCAGTGTAGCTTCGGCGCAAGAAACAGAGATCCGCGTCCACTACGCTATCCCAACCATCTGGGCGGAAACACAAGCCGCTCTGGCTGAAGCATTCATGGCCGAAAACCCGGATGTAAAAATCGTAATTGACGGAGCTGCTGAAGGTTATCCTGAAGGCGTACAGCGCTTGTTACGTGAATCAATAGCTGGAAACAGCCCGGATGTCGCTTACGTCGGTCTGAACCGCTGGCGGATTCTGGAAGACCGTGACCTCCTGCAGCCCCTGGACGCGTTTCTGGGCGAAGATCCCGCTGCGCTGGGGTTTACGCCCGCCCTCCTTTCGTTAGGCCGTTATGAGGACACACAATTTGCCCTGGCGACATCAGCATCAACGTTGGTCATGTATGTGAACCCGAAACTCGTTGAACAGGCTGGTGGCTCAATGGGCGATTTTCCAACGACATTTGATGGAGTGATCGCGCTCGGTGCGAAGATCAACGAGTTGGGTGACAACATTGACGGTGTCTGGATCGACCGCCATGACTGGCGGTTTCAGTCCCTGCTTGGCTCCTACGGGGGACGCCCGATGAATACTGAGGAGACTAAAATCACCTTCGACAGCCCCGAAGGTATCTCCGCAGCAACGCTCTATCAGAGATTTGCAGCTGAAGGCGGCATGAAATCATATGCCGATTCAGCCGCACGTCAGGCCTTCCCGGCCGGTACACTTGGAATCATGTTTGAAAGCTCATCGCTTCAAACAAGATTTGAAGCGGGAGCTGGCGACGGATTTGAAGTCACAGTAAAGCCACTTCCAATCGCTGCTGAAGACCACAGCAAGGTCTACTTTCCGACAGGTGGATCGGGTATTGTCATGCTGACCGAAGACCCGGAGAAACAAAAAGCTGCCTGGCGCTATATCTCATTCGTTACCGGACCTTCGGGCCAGAAAACAATTGTCGAGAACACCGGATACGCGCCGGCCAACTCGATTGTCATCGAGGACAAAGACTACCTTGGCAGCTACTACGCTGGCAATGAAAACGCCCGCGTTGCCCATTCGCAAGTGGCCAATTATGCCGGACCCTGGTACGCATTTCCCGGAGCTGAAGGCGTAGCAGTTACTGACCTCATTGCCGCAGCACTCGTGGAAATTACGGAAGGTGCGGACGTCTCAAAAACGATGGGCGAACTAGCCGAGACAGTGTCCATGCAGCTTGGTTTCAAGTAGGCGGACGCTTCCATAATCAGTCACCGCCCAACAAATCCAGATCGGTTTCGTTGGGCGGTGACAATCTGAATTCAAGTCTCATCGCAATGAGAAGCTGCCAATTGGCTCCCTGCACAATATTTCGCGCCCAAATACTGCCCAAACTGGTGGGGCTTTGTAAGTCGAAGTTCTGAGAAACTTTAGCCACGAGATCGGTCAGTCAGCCCAAGACGGAGCACCAGAAAGTCCGGCGATGTCGGCTTGTTGAAGACCTCAAGATTTGGATGAGCCTGGCGCATTATATCGGGAAGTCCAACGCCGGTGTGTACGACGACTGGCACTGCGGGGCACAGAGCGTTTAAAACCGGTTCGATTGTACCGTCTGGAAGATCCACATCAACGATCGCCCCATCGGGCCATTCTGTTTTGAGAATTTTAAGAGCTTCGGCAACAGTCGTCGCCGGACCGAGCGGTACGCCTCCAGCCTGCTCGACGCTGTATGAGATGTCGAGCGCAATGAAGGGTTCATCCTCGACGATCAGAACTTTGGCGCCTTTAAGAATATCTGTCGGTACTGCCAATTCCTCCATCTTCGTGTCCCTTAGTCTCCAAGCCTGTCAGGCGCCACTGTCAGCAGAATTTCCAAGCCCTCGGGGTGCCAGACATAGTCAATCCCGCCTCCCAACTGGCCCCTTGCGCTGAGCCGAGCAAGCTGGCTTCCAAAGCCATCACGTTCCGGAGGGCCGGCAACGGGAGGGCCACCGGATTCCTTCCAGGTCACAGACAGTCCTGTCTCATCCAACGACCAGGAGATTGCCACTGTTCCGTTCGACGTGGACAGTGCACCATACTTGGCCGCATTGGTGGCAAGCTCATGCAATATCAGCGCAAGGCTGGTGGTTGCGGTGGGGCCTACGTCGACGTCAGGGCCAGCAAGACGCAGCGCATCCTGATGCATACCAGTATGCGGTTCCATTACGGCTTCGATGAGCAGGCAAAGCTGAGTTGGGGCCGTTGATTTCTGTTGAGATTCGATAGAAGAAGTGACGAGTTCGTGTGCGCGCGCCAACGACATTAGGCGGCCACCGAGAGCCTTGGCCATCTCGTTAACGTCTTTGCTGTGCCGCGCTGTCATCTGGATCATGCCGGAGGTGACAGCGAACAGGTTCTTGACCCGGTGATTGAGTTCACGCAGCAACAGCTGCCTGACCTCCTCGGCCCGCTTGCGCTCGCTGATGTCAATGATGTTGCAGACCGCCCCTTGCAGCTCTCCCTGCCAGATGACGGGACGTACCCAGTATTCCACATGGAAGGACGTGCCATCGGTCCGGAAAAACACCTCGTCATCGACATGGGCCATCTCTCCAGTCTTGGCGACGTGGTAGATTGGACATTCGTCGTGCGGGTAATGGGTGCCGTCAGCATGGGAATGGTGGATAATCGCGTGGAGTTGCTTGCCCACGACATCATCCTCTGTTTCGAAGCCCAACATACGCAAAAATGAGGAATTGCAACGCGTGGTCTTGCCCTCGGTATCGACGGCGTAAAAGCCATCTGCTGTTGCATCTAGCAAAAGCGCTAGATCTGCCTCACGACGTTCAAGATCAGTCTCGATCCGACGGCGTTGCTCGATGTCTATGAGGATGCCCGGAAAGCGCAGCGCCTGCCCGTTCGCGTCGTGTTCGCAGCGGCCGTTCGCCTCGACCCAGCGATAATTGCCGTCGGCATGGCGAACGCGATACTCGGCACGAAAATGGCCGGCCGTCTGGAGTGCCTTCTCGATCGTCTCATTCACCCGATGCAGGTCGTTCGGGTGAATGGACGGGGTCGCGTCGGCAAGGGACAGTCCTGCATGACACCGTTCAGGGTCGAGACCAAAGGCCCGCGCGAATCGCTCGTCTGCAGTGATGGTGTCCGAAGGGATATGCCAAATCCAGGTTCCGATGATCGCACCCGCCTCGAGGGCCAGTTCGATACGTTCCCGCGCAGTCGCCAGATCGCGTTGCGTCTTGATGAGCTGGCTTTCGGTGCGGCGACGCACCTCGATCTCGCGATTTGCTGCCTGATAAAGTCGGGCATTGTCGATGGAAATTGCGGCCTGACCGGCGATACCGTGCATCAGCATTTCATGATGCTCGGAAAACCGCCCGACCTCCTCGTGACCGAAAAACAGCCCCCCGATGACCTCTCCCGAGCGCGAAATGACCGGCACGGCAAGGTAGCTGTGCACAGGCAAATGTCCTTCAGGCATGCCGTTGCTGGGTCGGTTCTTCCCATAGCGTGGGTCCTGGGTGATGTCATCAGAGCGGACAATGCCTTTCCCCTCAAACGTAGGCGCGAAGATCTGTGTATTCCGGGGCATCGGAAAGTCCGCGAAGGCTGCACGCTCTACGCCTGAGAGCGCATAGAGCATGTAACTTTCGTCACTTTCATCGGTGACGTTGTAAAAAAACGCTCCGAATTGCGCGCCGGTCAGTTCCACTCCGGCGTCAGTTACCATCTGAACAATAACGTTCAGATCAAGTTCAGCAGCGACGCCTGTGCCGATCCGGTTCAGGGTTTCCAAAAGGCGCTTTTGATCCGACAACATCTCCTGCGCGCCATAGCGTTCCAGGATCAGGGCCGTGGTCCGCGATACCAATTCAAGAAAGCTCTTTTCCTGCGCGCCAGGAAGCCCTGTTCTGGGGCTGTAAATCGCGAAGGTGCCAAGCACGTCGCCATTCGAATCGATGATGGGGTTAGACCAGCAAGCCTTCATTCCGAGCGGAAGCGCCAAATGCTTGAAATCCGCCCAGACAGGGTCTTGTGCAATGTCCTGAACATAGACTGCCTCTTTGCGAAACGCGGCTGTTCCGCATGATCCGGCACTTGGGCCAATCGCGACCCCGTCCACGGCCTGGGTGTAATTCTTCGGCAGCCCGACTGCCGCTCCGTGAAAGAGATGCTTTCCCTGATCATCTAGAATGAGGATCGAACAGGCGAGATCTTCGCCTGTAAATTCCTGAAGCGCACGAACGAGTTCATCGAGGATCATATCGAGAGGCTTTTCCTGAAGCGTCAGCTCGAGCAACTTATGATGGAGTGACTTGATGCCCTCCTTTGCATTGAGCATGACAGGAGCCGCAAGATAGTCGCTGGCGTTCTCGTTCCGGTCCATAATCTAATCCTTCATCGTCAACATTCTGCCAGCGATTTACCCAGTTATCGTGGGGCATGTCGAGAGGTTTGCCCGAACATAATTTGCTTTTTCCGAGGAGTTTTAGACCGAGCAAAGCACCGGAAAACTCCGGGAGATGTTCTGAGTGACTTACGACACTCAGAACATGCATCGCCTTGTCCTCTTTGCTGCGCGCCGGACCCAGTTTCGCAAGACACGATACCGGTATCCACTCGGGCAAGGTCTTTGGCGCTTTACGTTCGAAGTTAGTTTGAAATTTTCGGAAGCAGGTAACTTCTTTGGTGGGCAAAACTTCATTGCGCCCAAGATCTTACGTGATCTGAGGACCTCCATTGTAATTCGTCCGTTTTGCAGATAAAACGCTCGGAGTTGCAGGCATGACAGGCAATCAAGCGACATATGGCTGAGTCTTCCAATCACAAAGTGTACTTCGTGCCAGGCCTTCATCGCGGGCTGCGAGTGCTTGAGATATTGGGGGCTGCCGACAAGCCCATGTCGATCAGTGATATCGGGCGGGCCATGAGCCTCAGCCGGTCATCGACGTTCCGCCTCATCTATACGTTAAACCAGATGGGCTTTCTCAAAGGCGGTGATCAAAATAATACCTACACACTTGGTGCGCGGGTTCTCAACCTTGGCTTTGCCTATCTCAATCAACAGCCAATCACGAGCATCGCCCGCTCTTATCTGTCCGAGTTGCGGGACAAGACAGGCGTTAGCGCGCATTTGAGCGTTCTGGAGGGCTACGACGTTCTCTACCTGGGCAGTCATCAGGCGAGAACAGGATATGTATCCAACATGGTGACCGGCACGCGCACACACGCCTATGCTACAGCCGTGGGGTGGTGCCTTCTGGGCTCCTCTACTGATGAAGAATTGCAGGCGCTTTGTGACACCACTGATATGGTCAGATTTACGGAGCAAACGCCAACCAGCTACGAGGAATTGCGCCAGCGCGTACAATCCGCGCGTGATCAGGGATACGTATTTTCACAGGGTTTTCAAGAGCCTGGCGGATCGAGCGTTGCTGTTCAGGTTCGTGATAGCTCGGGGCAGGTTGTGGCCTGCGTCAATATTTCGGGGCCTGACAGCGGCTTTGATTTTGATAAAATTGACAGTTTCTATATTCCGGAGACAAGGGCGGTCGCGCTGCAAATCTCTCGCGAATTGGGATATGGGGGGCCAGCCTAGGCCACTCGGCTTGCAGGTATACCAAGAATAGAACGGGCTTCATTCGGAGTGGCGATTGCTCCCCCGAGGCTGTCTATGATGGAGATGCCCTTTTCGACCAGTTGCGCATTTGACGTGCAGTGCTCGCCTTTGCGGATATAGGCTGTATCTTCCATGCCGATCCGAACATGGCCACCGAGCAAGAAGGCCTGGGCAAGCATCGGAAATGCCGTTTTGCCGATACCAAAAGCTGCCCACTGTGTTCCAGTTGGCAACTGGCTTACGAGATAGACCATGGTCTGTGAGTTTGCGACGGCTCCAAAACGCACTCCCAGGACAATTTGAACCATCAAGGGCTTTTTGATAATGCCACGCGCAAGGAAATCCTTGGCCATATGCAGATCGCCGCTGTCAAAGATTTCTATTTCTGGTTTTACGTTCGCGCCATAAATAAGTCCGGCCATTTTTTCCAGGTTCCAAGGCGCATTGATGACACTCGCCTGACCCGACCACATTGTGTTGAAATCCAATGTACAAATCTCTGGACGCAATTCCTCAATATGAGCCACGCGCTTTTCCGGGGCGCAGAGCGTTGATCCCGGCGCTGCCACCTTCGGGTCATCCAGCGATGGCACAAAACGACCGCCTTCCCCGGTTGTCAGGTTGAGGATGATATCTTCATTCTTATCGCGAATCCGGCCCACCATTTCGCGATAGAATTCCAAATCCATGGATCCTTTCGCTGTCTTTGGATCACGGACATGCAAATGCACAATCGACGCACCTGCCTTTGCCGCATCGAGTGCCTGTTCGGCGATCTGAGTGGGCGTGACAGGCAAATGCGGGTTGAGTTCGGGCGTCATCAAATTTCCGGTGACCGCGCATGTCAGAATGGTCTTGCTGGTCATGAACCAACCTGATCCAATGCGTTTTCAATCGCCCGGGCAATTGTTGCAACGATCAATTCGATCTCTGCTTCGGATGATGTGTAAGAAGGGGCCAACAGAACATGATCCCCATTGATCCCATCGGCGCATCCTTGTGATGGATAGCTCATCAAGCCAAGCTCTAGCGCGGCTTTCTGTATTTTAGGCGCCAGCTTTTGTGCTGCCGGGAAGGGCTCTTTGGTGGTCTTGTTACTGACCAGTTCAACCGACCAGAACAGGCCACGGCCGCGTATGTTTCCAACATTGGGAACCTGTCCAAAGGTCTGGTTTAAGGCATTCTCCAATTGAGCTCCGCGCGCGCGCACATTATCCAGAAGGTTTTCGTTTTCGATAAATTTTTGGACTGCAAGTGCCCCGGC
The DNA here is from genome assembly GCF_030758315.1 of Pararhizobium sp. IMCC3301. Lineage (NCBI taxonomy): Bacteria > Pseudomonadati > Pseudomonadota > Alphaproteobacteria > Hyphomicrobiales > Rhizobiaceae > Pararhizobium > Pararhizobium sp. IMCC3301. Next base: position 1,853,233 of record NZ_CP132336.1, on the reverse strand, counting down.
AGTGGCAACGGCATGAGACATGTAAGTGTGCCCGTTCCACAGTTGGCCGCTGCCGGATTCGATTGCTGAAATTATGGGCTCGCTCGCCATTACGGCAGCGATTGGCTGATATCCGGCACCCAGTCCCTTCGCCATGGTGGTGATGTCAGCGTGAATGCCTTCCTGCTCCAGTGCGAACAATGACCCGGTTCGGCCCATGCCGCACATCACTTCATCTGCAATGTAAAGGACACCATATGTATCGCAAATCTCTCGAATGCGTCTGAAGTAACCTGCGGGAGCAGATTGGGTGCCCAGAGAGGCACCGACAACCGGTTCTGCAACAAAGGCCATTACATTTTGAGGGCCAAGCGCCTGAATCCGGTCTTCAAGCTGGTTCGCCATCCTGAGGCCGAAGTGTTCTTCGCTCTCGTCATGCTTGCGCATGCGGTAGTCATAAGCGGCTTCTATATGATCGACGTCGATCAGGATTGGCCGGTAAGGTGCGCTGCGACTTGCGTGCGCGCCCGTTGCCAGAGCGCCCAGCGTGTTCCCATGATAGCTGGGCCTGCGCGCAATAATTTTGGTGCGCGACGCCTCGCCACGCTCCAGGTGATATTGACGGGCCAGCTTCAGCGCTGCTTCCATTGCTTCCGATCCGCTCCCCACGAACATCACCCGGCCATTGCCAATGCCTCGCGGGGCGCGTTTGATGAGAAACTCGGCCAGTTCTTCAGCAGGTTCGTTCGTAAAGAAGCTTGTATGTGCAAACGCGATCTTATCTATTTGCTGTTTTACAGCTTCGCGAACCGCTGCGTTGCTATGGCCCAGGCAGGATACTGCGGCGCCACCACAGGCATCGAGATATCTGCGCCCTTCGGCGTCGATCAAATAGTTGCCATCCCCGCCAACAACCGTTGGAAGATCGGTATTCAGCGTGCGATGAAGGACATATGTCATGCGGTTTCCGTATTGCATCTGGAACACTGTTTTGTATATTAGACACATTCGTGGAATGCAATAGCGATTCAGCGTCATCACTTGGCTCACAGGAGAAATCATTGAGCGCCCTGAAAAATACAAAAGTCATTGATGTGACGCATGTTTTGGCAGGGCCTTTTTGTACCTACCAGCTGGCGCTGCTTGGCGCTGATGTGCTGAAAATCGAGTCCCCGAGCGAGCCGGATTGCGTTAGGGGACGGGGACCGGATGATGCGGCCAATGCTGCGGGTCTGGGGCTGAATTATCAGGTTCAGGGTGGCAACAAGCGCGCGCTTGCTCTTGATCTGGCAGATCAGGAGGGACGCGATATCTTTCTGACTCTGGTGCGGGATGCGGATGTGCTGGTCGAGAACTATACGACCGGGGCGTTGGCAAGACTTGGACTTGGTTATGAAATTCTGTCCGACATAAACCCTGCATTAGTTCATTGCTCGGTAACCGGATATGGGGACACAGGGCCCGATGCCGAGACCGGCGCTTACGACAATGTCATTCAGGCAGCCAGCGGCACCATAGCCCAATGCGCGGGCAGGAAGCCGGATGTTTCATTTATAGACTACAGTACCGGATATTCTGCTGCCTTTGCGATCACATCAGCGCTGTTGCAACGGGTGCAAACGGGTCGAGGCTGCCATATCAGCGTGTCTATGCTGGAAGTTGCCATGCAAATGATGTCGCCGGAGGTTGCAGCAGCGCAGCATCCCTGTGACACCAGGCGCGACAAAGAGGCAGGCATTTTGACCTATCAAACACTGGATGGGCGATTGACCCTTGGCGTGTTTCGCCCGCCGCAATACCGAAAATTTGCGACCGTTTTGGCGGGACTCGGAACGGCTATCCCGCTGTTGGGCCAGATCCGAACATGGCAGGATGTCTGGTCAATCCCGAGCGAGACCAAGGTTCAGTTGGAAGATATTTTCAAAGCCCAATCAAACGCATTCTGGATTGAACGCCTGCGTGCTGCAGATTTGCCGGCGGAACCTGTCAAGACGCTGGCAGAAGCTGTCGCGTCACCCCAATTATTCGCCCGCGCATATTTTCAGCCAAATCCTGATAATTCAAAAGCGACCCTCCCGTTGACGGCTTTTCGGATGAGTGAAGGTGGCCCGGCATTGTCAACGGCACCTCCGCGACATGGACAACACAGTGCCGAGGTTCTGCGTGAGATCGGATTAAGCGACGATCAGATCGAAGCCCTGCTGGAAAAGGGCACCGTTCGATGAGGCGTGAACCTTTCAAGCTGACGGCATGCTTGTTCACGAAACTGCCGGATGCGCTGCACCACAAGGGCGTGCCATCGGCCTGGGCCAGGATGACCCGTCCTGGACAGGACATGCATTCCTTTCTTGAAGGGGCATTTTTTGACGCTGCACGCAATCTTTGGCTGTCAGATGTACCCTATGGGCGTGTGTTTCGTGTGTCACCCGGTGGCGATTGGGACGTCATGCATCAATTCGCCGGGGAGCCGCACTGCATGCGCATTTCTCCGGATGGGCGGCACATTGCCGTGGACTATGAGCATGGTCTGATAGAACTCACAGGCCATGACAGCTTCTCCACTCTCAGCACCGGCATCACCGATCAGCCATTCATGGGGCTGTCTGACATGTGTTACGGACCGGACGACACGCTTTGGTTTACCGATAGTGGGCGCTCGTCCTTGAGTGACCCAAGCGGGCGGGTCTACAGTTTGCCTGCGGCTGGCGAATTGCGACTGGTGCTGGATTGCGTGCCATATTCCAATGGTATCTGTCTGTCGCCAGATGGGGCATGGGTCTATGTCGCCGCGACGCGATCCAACCAGATCTGGCGCTTTTCATCGAGGCTCCCTGAGAGCGGGCCACCAATGGTGGGTACCTTCTTGCAGCTCAATGGCGGGCTGGGCCCGGATGGCCTTGGAACAAACAGCGCAGGCTGGCTTGCCGTCGCACAAGCACAGGCTGGACGCGCTTACGTTTTTGATGGGCTTGGTGATCCCATAGCAGAGATTCGGCTGCCAGATGGTCTCTGGACAACATCTGTCACCTTCCATCCAGACAATCCCACAGAATTATACATCATCGATGCGCAATTTGGCGCGGTGTTCACCTGCACCATTCCCACCCCATGAGGACCATCATGAATAAAGACGACCTGCACGGTTACGTCCCTGCCATTGCCACACCTTTCAACGCTGCTGGCGAGATCATGGAGGATGCGTTTGTCGACCTCTTTGAGTTCCTGATCAGCAGGGGCGCGAGCTGTGTTTGCATCGCCGGAGACAATGGCGAAAGCTGGGCTTTGTCAGCAGCAGAACGCGGGCGACTTGTCCGTGTGGCGAAAGATGCATCCAAGGGGAGGGTGCCAATCATGATGGGCATCTCGGCACCCACGATTGACGCCTCTCTTGCCTATGTGCGCGCGGCTGAAGAAAATGGTGCTGACGTTTTGCTGTCCATGCCGCAGACCTACGTTTTGAAAGCCTCAGATGCTGAACTGATGGCCCGTTTTGAAAAAGTTTCGGCTGCAACGGACAAGCCGCTGGTTCTTTACAACTCGCCTCGCCGAATGGGGTTTTCTCTGACCATCGACCAGACCGAGACCTTGCTGAACAATCACAATGTCATTGGCATCAAGGAAAGCCAGCGCGATTTCTTCTATCATACGCATTTGCTGGCGCGTCTTGGCGACAAGATGTCTGTGATGACGGGCCCTTGCCACTATATCCTGCCAGCCTTCGCTCTTGGCGCGAAGGGGTTCATTGCCACCGGGCCGGAATTTACCGAATTGCTGCCATCAGACATGGCAGCCGTCGGGACGCGAGCGCCCGATGCAACCTATCGTAAAACCCACTACCAGCTCACCGTGCTGTACGAGTTGTTGATGAGTGTTGGAACATGGCCTGCATCATTCAAAGCTGCTTTGAACCTGATTGGCCAGCCTGCCGGCGTTCCCCGTGACCCGGTTCTTCCGGCTACTCAGGCAGATATCAACACGATCAAACGCTGCTTTGATGATTTGGGGATCAAATACGGATGATCCGACTTGTGCCCGACCATTCCGGCTCAATTCAACGCGCGCCGTTCGTCGAGTTTACATTCAATGGACGGGCCATATCCGGGCATATGGGTGAAACCGTCTTTACCGCTTTGACCCGTGCCGGCGTCCTGTATTTGCGGAATGCACCGCAAGATGGCGCGCCGCGCGGTGCATTTTGCTGTATGGGACTGTGCCAGGAATGTGTGGTCGATGTTGCTGGTGTCAGTGTTGAGAGTTGCCGCCAGCTTGTATCGGACGGGCTGGTGGTGCTGTCTGTAACGCGTGACAAAGATGGCTGAGCAATACGATATTGCAGTTCTGGGCGCAGGGCCAGCGGGTGCCAATGCAGCGTTGGAGGCCACGAAACTGGGCAGCCGCGTGGTGATGATTGATGAACAACCGCAAGCGGGTGGACAGGTTTGGCGAGCCAAAAGCGCGGCAATCATTTCCGCACCAAAGACGCCAGAAACCAGCGCCGGCAATCAGCTGAGGGGAGCCGTGCGTGAGAGCGACATAGCGCATCTGGGCGATGCAAGGGTCTGGCAGATCGAACAGGTGCCTGAAGGCTGGAGCCTGCATTTACTCGTGGATGGACGATCTGAAACAATCACCGCCAAAGCGCTCGCGCTGGCCACTGGTGCGCGCGAATTTGTGCAACCCATTCCGGGATGGACGCTGCCGGGCGTAATTGGGCTGGCCGGTGCAACAGCTTTGATGAAACAAGCACTGATGCCTCCTGGGCACTGCACGGTGGTCGCAGGGTCCGGACCGTTGGTGTTTTTTGTGGCCAGCGAAATCCGGCGGCTTGGCGGCAAGGTTGCGGCTGTCGTTACGCCGAACAGCCGATCGGACTGGATGCGCTCGTTGCCGTCCATGTGCCGACGGCCTGATTTGATGTGGCGCGGGATGGTCTGGATTGCTGATCTGATGCTGGCGCGTGTTCCGATTTTCTGGCGCCATGCGGTCAGCGAAGTGCGTGGCGAGGCGGCCGTTTCGTCCGTACACATTTCACAGCTCGGACCGGATTGGACGCCAGTGCGGACCGTCAAAACGATCACTGCAGATAGTGTGTGTCTTGGCAACGGACTGATCCCAGCCCTGGAGGCCGCCCAATTGGCAGGAATCGAGATCACCCATGAGCCAAAATTGGGCGGCTGGATTCCAAGGGCAGCGGAAGATGGCAGCACGAAAGTCCGTGGTGTCTTTATTTGCGGGGATGGCGCGGGAATTCGCGGGGCCTCTGCTGCAGAAATACATGGCAAGCTCGCGGGCCTCAGCGCCGCAGAATTTACCGGCAAGAAAGTCGGATTGCAGAAAAAGCGGCTGCATCGCAGCTACGCCGGTGCATCCAGGTTTGGACTTGCGATGACGGCCCTGAGTGTGCCGCGGCCCGGTCTTGAGAAGCTGACAACGCCACAAACCATCATGTGTCGTTGCGAAAGCCTGAGCCGGGATCAGCTTCTGCTTGAAATACAGGCGGGGGCCTCCAGCACCAACGCTGTCAAATCCGGTTTGCGCGCAGGCATGGGCCCTTGCGGGGGCAAGTTCTGTCAAACAGCAATTGCGCGGCTTGTGGCTTCAACGCAAGGTTTGGAGGACGGCGATGTGCCACCTCACACGGCCCGCCCTCCGTTGCGCCCCGTCCCAGTTTCCGCATTGGCTGGCGACTTTGCCTATTCAGATCTGCCGATTCCTAAGCCTGCGCCGCTGTGACCCGGACCTATGACATTGCGATTATTGGCGGCGGCATTATGGGGTGCGCTACGGCTTTGCGTGTCGCCCAGGGTGGAATGCGCCCAATAGTGCTCGACCAGAGCGATCTGGGGCAGGGCGCCTCTGGCGTGAACGCCGGCACCCTGTCATTGCAGATCAAGCGGGTGAAATTGATGCCTTACGCGCTCAAAGGGCATGCTGAATGGCAAGCCATGGGTGATGCGGTTGGTTTCCGGAAAACCGGCGGATATACAGTGGCCTTTACCGAGCAGGAAGCAGAGTTGCTGCATGAGCGTCAATCTTTGAAAGCCGAAGCAGGCGCGGCAATCTCATTTGTATCAAACAACGTATTGCGAGCCGCTGAGCCTCACTTGAGCCATAAGGTGATGGCGGCGAGTTATTGCCCCGACGATGGATATGCGAATTCCTCTTTGACGGGTCAGTATTATCGCGCGCAATTGCGTGCCAATGGGATTGACTACAAAGAGCACGCCGCTGTTGCTACGATTGCCAGAACGGCCCTGGGCTTTGAACTGGGCACCTCGCAGGGCGTCATCTGCGCCACACGCGTGCTGCTGGCTGCAGGAGCGTGGCTCAAACCACTTGCCTCGCTGCTTGATGTCGATTTACCGGTTCAGGCGCGCATCAACACTGTGTCTGTCACTGAACGTCTGCCCTCCCTGATTTCAACCGTGATTGGGCATGCGACCGGCTTGCTGACCATGAAGCAAAAGGCCAATGGCACGGTTCTGGTCGGCGGCGGCTGGCAGGGCAGAGGCACGCCGCAAAGTGGCCGAGGTGAGGTGCAGGCAAGCTCAGTCGCGCCCAATCTGGCCCTTGCACAATACGCGCTCCCCGAATTGGCCAAGGCGCGCGTTTTGCGCAGTTGGACCGGGTTTGAAGCCAATGTGCCCGATTTCTATCCTCTCGCCGGTGCGCTGCCAGGCGTTGAGAATGCGTTTGTGCTGGGCTGCGTGCGCGGCGGTTACACCATTGGTCCTTACATCGGAAAACTGATGGGCGATTTTATTCTTGGGCGCGAGCCTGAACTGCCTCTGTTCGATCCGGGGCGTGACTTCACAAAGGATACCATATGAGCTCGATTTCAACAGATACGTGCCGCCTGGACGGGAAACTTGCCATCATCACCGGTGGTGGCAGTGGAATTGGTGAGGCAACAGCCAAAGTCTTTGCAGATGCAGGTGCGACGGTGGTTGTCACCGGGCGACGTCTGGAGCCGCTGGAAAAGGTTGCCAGCGAGATTGGTGGCCATGCGATCGCCTGTGACGTTTCAGACCAGACTGAGGTGAAAGCCATGTTCGCCAAAGCTGTGAAGATTACCGGCAAAGTCGATGTTCTGCTGAACAATGCCGGTGGACCCGGGCCCATCGCATCGGTGGCTGAGGTTGATATGGACGCCTGGATCGGCTGTATGAACATCAATCTCGTTGGCGCGATGTATTGTCTTCAGGAAGCCGCCAAAATCATGAGCGCGCAAAAATTCGGATCAATCATCAACATGTCGTCGCTGATGGGCATTCAGGGTTACCCAATGCGGTCTGCCTATGTTGCCTCGAAATTCGCGCTGATTGGCATTACCGAAACCATGGCCCGTGAACTGGGGCCTTTGAACGTTCGGGTGAATGCGCTTATGCCCGGAGCGGTGTCTGGCGAGAACATGGATCGCATCCTGCAACGCCGGTCTGAAGCAGAAGGCCGCCCAGTCGATGAGATCGAACGGGAAAACTACACCGATGTTGCAGCGTTGAAACGCTGGGTCGCACCCGAAGAAGTGGGCCGTGCCGCACTTTTCTACGCCTCAGACCTGTCCTCGGCGATCACCGGCGATAAAATGAGAGTTGATTGCGGTCGGTTCTAGACACCGCAGTCCTTCGCCCTCCAGGGAAATCTGATGTTTGAAAATATGCTCTTCGCGGCAATAAAAGCGATGGCGACCAATGCCAGAGTGATCAATCAACTGGCCTGCGCCAATCGACGCTGGCGGAGGTGGTGCATGACAGGACCAACCGGCGAAAGCCAACCGCAGTGACATCAGCGCTGTTATGTGAATCCCAAAAAATGAGCCGCAATCCACGGACGTAGCTATTCCTGAACGGTGACACTTGACATATGACTTATGTCATGTGTACGTTTCTTGTGCCGGGATGCCCTTTGTCGCCGGCTTAGGAGGATTACAATGAGAAGTTTGACTATCGCCGCTGCCGCGGCAGCTTTCGCTTGGGTGGGATTTGCCGGAGCAGCTCATGCAGAATGGCCGGAACGGGCCGTTACCGTCATCGTGCCGTGGTCCGCTGGCGGCGGAACCGATGCAACCGCCCGCGCGGTAGCAGCTGAACTCCAGAAACGGCTCGGCCAGCCCTTCAATGTCGTCAACAGAACCGGTGGCGGCGGTCTTGTCGGCCATATCACCATAGCAAATGCCCCGAATGATGGCTACACGTTGGGTGTGATTACAATCGAGACAACGATGTATAATGCACAGGGAATCCCCGGAGCAGAACCGGAGAATTTCACGCTGATTGGCCGCTTCAATGCTGACCCCATTGCAGTAAACGTGCGCGCTGATGCGCCCTATTCAACAGTGGCCGAACTGATTGATGCCGTGAAAGCTGCTCCGGGAACCATCAAGGCTTCAGGTGCAAATACAGGCGGCTTGTCCCATCTCGCCTGGGCTGGGTTGCTGAACAAACTGGGTGTCGACCCGACTGCCAGTCCCTGGATTGCCTCCGACGGTTCAGCCCCTGCGATGCAGCAACTTGCTGCCGATGCCATTCAGGTCGTGGCCACGTCCCCTGCAGAAGCACGGGCATTGGTGGAAGCCGGAGAGGCCAAGACACTTGCGCTTCTTTCTGGCGAACGTAGCACGGTATACCCCAATCTTCCGACCACGGACGAGACATTCTCCATCAAGTGGTCACCTTTGCCTTTCCGTGGCCTGGCCGGACCTGCCGATCTTCCAGCGGAAGCCACGGCAACACTTGCTGCGCAGTTGAAAGAAATTACTGAAGATCCTGAATTCAAAAAATTCATGGATAGTCGCGGGTTCTCCGTCGCCTACCAGAATTCTGAGGACTTTACCAAGACCGTTTCGGACAGCCGCACTGGTCTGGTCGAATCAATGAAGGTCCTGGGCCTGGCAAAGTGATCGAACATGAGGATCGATGATCGACTCATCGGCGGCGCGCTCGCGTTGCTCTCAATGGCAATCATTCTCGGCGCGCGGGGGCTTCCCTCCGTGCCGGGAACGACTTTCGGCCCTGAGCTGATGCCAACACTGATTGGAACCGCGATGGGAGTACTGTCGATCCGCATCTTTGTAACCGGACTGCTGCAAAATGGCGCTACTGGCTGGGTTGATATAAGCGAGTGGAAGGGTGCTAAGCGTCCAGTTTATTGCGCAATTTGGACAATTGCTGGCATCGCGCTCGGCATCGCGCTGCTGCCGATAATCGGCTTTCCTCTTTACGGACTGGGTTTTGCACTGCCCTTAATGCTGCTGATGGGCGCGCGGGCTGTCTCCGCCGTTTTGACCAGTGTGTGTCTGGTGCTTGTCGCTCAATTCGTTTTCGCCCGCCTGCTTTTCGTGCCGCTGCCCGCCGGGCCGCTGCCGTTGCCTTGGTGATGCGATGACAATTGACGCGTTCATTGGTGCGTTGGGAATCGTGTTCCAGCCGGCCGTTCTTGTGGCGATCCTTGGCGGAGCCATATATGGGCTGTTCATCGGTGCCATTCCGGGATTGACGGCGACCATGGCAACAGCGTTGCTGGTGCCATTAACCTTTTACATGGACCCTATCCCCGCCATCGCGATCATCGTTTCGACCACGGCCGTGGCCATCACAGCGGGCGATATCCCCGGCGCCTTGATGCGCATACCGGGCACCCCGGCTTCTGCGGCCTATGTCGAAGAAAGCTATTCCATGACATTGAAAGGGCGTGCTGAGACAGCACTGTCCATCGGCATTTTCTTTTCCGCAATCGGCGGCATCGTGGGGGCTATGGTGCTGATGATCAGTGGTCCGATACTGGCACGCTTTGCACTGAAATTCTCCAGTTTCGAGTTCTTCTGGCTGGCATTGCTTGGTCTGATGACATCTGCCCTTGTCAGCGCAAAGGATCCGGCGCGTGGTTTCATATCGCTATTGCTCGGGCTTCTGATCTCGACCGTCGGGCTGGATGTCACGTCTGGTCAGCCGCGATTTACCTTTGGCTCGATCGAATTGATGGGCGGGATAAGTTTCATCCCGACCATGATCGGCATGTTCGCACTGGCTGAGGTGTTGCGCGGATTTTCATCTTCAGTCAGTTTTCCACCCGCCTTTGCCACCTCACGCGTCCGACCCTTTCGCGGCATGGGCAGGTTGCTGATGCGTTATCCCTTGAGCCTGCTTCGCGGCGCTTCGCTTGGCACGGCGATCGGAGCGCTGCCTGGCGTTGGCGGCGACGTCTCCGCCTGGATCGCCTATGGTGTCAGCCGCCGATTTTCACGTACACCGGAAAAATTCGGGACCGGTCACGAAGAGGGGCTGATTGAAGCAACATCATCGAATAATGCGGGCCTGTCAGCCGCTTGGATCCCGGCCCTGGTTTTCGGTATCCCCGGCGATGCGGTAACCGCGATTGCGGTGGGTGTTCTTTTTATGAAGGGCCTGAATCCCGGCCCGCGCCTGTTTCTGGAAAATCCGACGATGCCAATGTCGATCATCCTGACATTCTTCATGGCCAATCTGTTGCTCTTTCCACTTGGCTGGCTGGCCATCAAGGGATCCCGGCATATCCTGGCCGTACCACGCAGCTTGATCGTTCCTGTTATTCTCATCTTTTGCATTTTGGGTTCCTTTGCCATCAACAACACGATGTTTGGCGTGGGCATCATGTTGATCGCCGGAATCGTCGGTTATATACTTGAAAGCAACGGATTCCCGATCGCACCGGTCATTCTGGGCCTTGTTCTCGGCCCGATACTGGAACGGAATTTTATCATGTCCATGCAGATTGCCGATGGCAACTTGCTGGAATTTTTCGAGCGCCCCATCGCCGCCGGTCTTGGAATCGTGGTCTGCGGTGTGGCGCTTGCGCCGCTGCTCAGCCGCGTGATCCGCCACCTCCCAATTGTTTACAAGAAGTGAGAACCAAAATGGATGAAATGTTCAGTGTCAAAGATCGAATTGCAGTGGTCACCGGGGGGCTTGGGCAACTTGGCACGCAGTTTTCGACCTCGTTGGCGCAGGCTGGCGCAAATGTCGCCATTTTCAGTCGGCGTCCGTTTTCTGATGCACAACTGGCAGAAAAATTTCCGGGCCTCACTGACCGTATCCGGATCTATGAGGCAAGTGTCGCAAAAAAGGAAGAATTGCAGGCCGCAACGGAAATGTTGAAGAACGACTGGGGCACCCCGCATATTCTGGTCAACAATGCCGGGATTGATTCCAAACCCGACGGTACAGCGGAGCAAAATGCCCCCTTCGAGGACTATCCGCAACATTACTGGGACGAAATCATCGACACAAACCTGACCGGCGTAATGCTGACAAGTCAGGTTGTGGGTTCCGCCATGGCCGAGGCGCGACGCGGTTCGATTATCAATATCGGATCAATCTACGGCCTGGTGTCGCCAAACCAGTCACTCTACGCCTATCGTGAAGAACGCGATGGCGTGCCTTTCATCAAGGCTGTCAGCTATGCAGCTTCAAAGTCCGGCCTGATCAACCTCACCCGATATCTGGCCACCTACTGGGCGGAGAAAAAGGTGCGAACCAACCTTATTTCCTTTGGCGGTGTAAAGACTGGAAGTTTCGACAAGGAATTTGTCGATAATTTCCTGGAACGCGTGCCGATGCGCAGACAGGCGGAAATCGATGAATATAATGGTGTCATACGTTTTCTGGCATCGGACGCCTCGTCCTACATGACGGGTTCTAATGTCGTGGTCGATGGAGGCTTCACAGCGTGGTAACCGATCTAACTCCAAGGGTGGGCGCGCGCAGCCGCCTGCATTCCTCGGTTGCGGATGCTTTCGAAGAAAAAATACTTGCAGGTACGCTGGAAATCGGGGAACGCCTGCCATCCGAAAGCGAGATGGCGCGGGAATTCGGCGTATCCACGCGCTCTGTCCGGGAAGCCCTGCAGATATTGGAAACCAAGGGGCTGGTGCGCCGCAAGCATGGAGAACGCACCATTGTCGTGCGTGATGATGTCGGTGAATTCTTGGGTACTCTGGCAACAAATATCCGGCAACGGTTCTCCACGGACCCCGATTATCTTGTCCAGTTGATGGATGTGCGCAGGATGATCGAAATCGAGGTTCTTGGAACCCTGACTGCCAGAGAGAACCCAATCGAGCCAGAAGTCGAAGCAGCGCTGAAGGGCATGGAAGTTGCGCGTGATCAGGGTGATTTTTTCGGGTTCACAGAAATGGATGCAGCCTTCCACTTGGCGCTTGTTCGATCGGCCGGCAATGAGATCCTTACGGTTTTTTACAACAACCTGTTTGGCTTGATCACCGAGTTGATCCGTGTCACCAGCCGAGTTCCGTCCAAGTCGCTTGATGCGGCCTATGATGAACATGCCAAAATCTTCGCAATGGTCCGCGACCGAAACGAACTCGGCGCCAAGGCGCTGCTGCGCGCGCAGATCGCCAATTCGACATCGTATCTCCGCCTGGCCATTGCCAAGGTCAAGGAACAGGACAATCTGAAATGAATTCACAATTTGACTATACAGACACGGATTGGGTGGCCATAGAGCGGCTGAAAAAGTGGTATTCCGGTGACATTCACGACAGTATGGAATCGCTTGGTCTATGGGGGTACCTTGAGGGTATTTCGCTGTTGGGAGCGCTGGAGCCGGGTGCTGTGGTCTGTGGACCGGCGGTAACAGTTCTCTTCAAACCCTCAGACCGCATGGGCGAGCCGCAGGATGTCTATCACAACGCCATCGACAATTGTCCAACAGGCGGAATTATTGTATGCGATGCATCATGCGCAGAAGGAAGTTGCTCGGGGGAATTGATGTCGTCGGGAGCCAAGACAGCTGGAGCAGGGGCAACTATTGTCCAGGGCACAGTACGCGATCTCGCCCAAGTGCGCATGCTCGGTTATCCACTGTTCGGATCCGCGGCAAGCCCGGTTGGCGTGACGGGCAAAAAGGAGCCCAAGGAGAGCCAAGTGCCGCTTACACTGGGCCGGGTTACAGTGTCGCCCGGTGATATTATTTTCGGCGATATTGACGGCGTCGTCGCCATTCCAAAATGCCGGGCACGCGATGTTGCCGATGCGGCGGATGCGCTTGGCGCCAACGAGACCGCTGCCCGTGATCGCATTCTATCTGGAGAAAAATTGCAATTGATCTGGCCAGTCTGATCTCCGGCAAAAGGGCTAACCATCCGCGCTCTGCTCAATCTCCGCAGCACCAGCACGCGATCATCACAAAGAATTTGGTCGCTCCGCGATAAACTGAGGACCCTCATCACATCCGATCATTTTTGGCATACCGATAAACTGATAAATCCCGCGAGAGCCTTGAGGCAAACAATCAAAATAGTGCTGCCTCGAACCGTGCACATCATAGTCGTGCATGAAAGCAAATGCATTCCCCTTGGTTTCTACCATCCATCTTGCCACGCGCGGGTTGGTGAGATCGTCTTCAGTGAAGCTCGGTGCTGAATCCCACCAACAAGCGACATGGGATCGCCGCTGTCATTCGGCTAGCGTTTCCAGGTCGCTCAACGCAGCAGGTCGAAAGCTGTATGTCATGAGGTCCTTCAAGAGGGCATCATTGCAGATTACGGGATTAATAGGTCCCAACCCTAGACTTCACTGTCCTCGGCACGCCAGGGCAAACGGATGTTCGAGAAAATGCTCTTCAACACAATAAGCGCGATGGCTAGCATTGCCAGACCGATCAATGTCGATGAGATTCCGCTTCTGAAGAAGATACTGTAATCGCCCTTGGACAAGACGAGTGACTGGCGCAACGATTGCTCGAAATATGGACCAAGCACCAGTGTCAGAGCGATAGGGGCCATTGGAAACGACGCTTTTCGCAGCAGATATCCAACAAATCCAAACCCGATCATGACTGCGACATCGAATGCGCTGCCGTTCAGGCTATAGCTGCCGACGATTGTGAAGACGATGATCATCGTCATCAGAAGCGGGTAGGGAATGAGAAGGATTTTGACCCAAAGGCCGACCAATGGGAGATTCAGGATTAGAAGGATCACATTTCCGATGAACATGCTTGCGATAAGTGTCCAGACGAGGTCCGGATGGTCTTGAAACAAAAACGGTCCTGGAGCGATGCCGTTGATGAGGAAAGCCCCTAATAGCAATGCCGTCGTGGCGGAGCCGGGAATTCCCAATGTCAAAAGCGGCAGAAGTGCTGCATTCGCGCTTGCATTGTTGGCGGTTTCCGGACCGGCGACGCCTTCGATGGCGCCTCTGCCGAATTTTTCGGGAGTTGAACTCAAGCGTTTTTCAAGCGCGTAGGAAATAAACGATGATGTTGCGGATCCAAGACCCGGGATCACACCGATAATGAAACCAAGCCCGCTGCCGCGAATGATCGGGCCAAAACATTTCTTCCAATCGTCGCGCGATGGCCACAGCGTTGACATGGGAGCAGACAGCAACTTTGTGCTGCGGCTTTCGATGTTCAGCAGAATCTCGGAAATTCCGAACAATCCCATCAGGACCGGCACAAATGCGAAGCCGTCCAGCATATTGATCGAGCCGAAAGTCATTCTGGGAATGCCCGTCATCGGGTCGAAACCTGGAAGTGTCAGTGCCAGACCAAAGGCTGCTACAGCAAAGCCCTTCAGGGCGGAATCTGCAGTCAGCGCAACAAGAAGTGTGAAAGACAGCACCACAAGACCAAAAAATTCTGGAGGGCCGAACTTCAGACCAAACTCACTCAGGGGACCAGAGATAAAGACAATCCCCAGCGTTGCCAGGCCACCGCCAATAAACGATCCTATGGCCGCGATAGACAGGGCTGCACCGGCACGGCCCTGTCGGGCCAGTTGGTGGCCTTCGATTGCCGTGACAACCGAGGCTGTTTCACCCGGCACATTCATGAGGACGCTGGTGATTGTGCCACCATACATCGTGCCATAATAGATGGCCGACAACATGATGAGGGCACCCACAGGGCTCAGGCTAAACGTGACCGGCAGGAGTATCGCAATTCCGGCGACTGGGCCGACACCCGGCAGGACGCCAACAGCTGTGCCAATAATGCAACCGATAAGCGCAAATGTCAGGTTCTCCAGTGTGACTGCATTTTGCAGCCCAAAGAGAAGTGGCTCTAAAATTTCGATCATAGACCCAGATCTTCAATGAATTGGATTGATGGTTTGGGGAGTTGAACACCCAGCCAGTTTTCGAAGGCGTATGCCACTCCGAAACTGCAAAGCAGTGCCAAAACGATGCGCCAGAAAAGACTTGGCCGGTCCATCATTGAGGGGGCCGAAAGGGCAAACAATAAGATGGCCAGTCGAAATCCAATCACCTCAAGCAGAGCTGTCGTTGCCACAATGGCGATGAGCATACCACCGACGCGTCGGACCGAACCCGTCTCTTCAAAAAATGGCTTGTTGCCATTCTGCTGGTTGGCAAACTGTTGTTTAATGGCGTCTTGCGTCGTCGGAATATCGTTGGGGGACGGGGCGTGGGCAGACCGGTATATGCTGATAAACAAGCCCACTGAGAGTGCGACGATAAGGCTCCCGACCAGAATTGGAAAGAATCCGGGTCCTGGTCCGAGCAACCCGTAATATTCGAACTGAGAGCCCGCGCCGATGCAATAGAGGCCAACACAGAGGAACATAAACGCCGAGGCGATTTCACCATGTATTGTCCTGATCATGGGCGGACTCCCTTATTCTGCTGTTATTCTGTCAGCTTCTTGATCACGCCGCCAAACATGTTGGATGTTTCCAGCGTCTTGTCCCTGGCAACAGGGCCGGCATCATATTGTACAGGGAAGCCCAGTGCGTTGACCTGTGCAATGACTTCCGGATCCGCCAAAGCGGATTCCATGGCCTCTTCAAGCCTCGCGCGGATATCTTCCGGCACGCCAGGAGGTGCAATCACGACGGTGGTGTTTTTCAACTCAAACCCAAGAACATCTTTGGATGACTCTAATTCGAGGCCTTCCAGCAATGGCCCACGCACATCGGAAACGATGCCAATTGCACGCAATTCACCGGATTTAACATGCTCCAGATATGTGGCAGGAGACCCTACGACAATATTTGCATCTCCTGAAAGCAACCGCGCCAGTGATTCAGATGTACTGTTGGTGGGCAGGTTTCGAATATCCAATCCACCACTAGCTTGAGACATCAACTCCATGGCCACGACGTGATAGTTGAACCCGCCAGTGCTGGCAGAAACCAGTTCTCCGGGATTTTCCTTTGCCCAGGAAATGACGTCCGAAATCGACTCCGCAGGAATCTCGGAATTCACGACCATCATGAATGGCCATCCGACATAATTTGCGATGTAGGTAAAATTCTCAATCTCATATCCGACCGGTGTCGTGTGGGGAATGATCGTCATGTTCGATCCGGTTCCCAATGCGATTGTGTAGCCATCAGGCTTCCCGGCAAACAAAGTCCCCAAAGCGACTGCGCCACCGCCGCCTGGCTTGTTGACTACAATCACCGGCTGCCCAAGTTCCTTTTCCAGCGCAGGCGCCAAAATGCGGGCTGACAAGTCAGTACCGCCACCTGCGCCGTAAGGTACGATCAAGTTGATTGCTTTTTCAGGATATTCGGCCCAAGCCAAACCGGAAAACAGAGTGGCGGCGAGCGCAAAACCCAGTGTCACCAAATTTTTGGAAGGCATATGTCTTGTCCTTTTAAAAAAATAATTGGTTTTCGGGACATCAGGATTGTATTTCAGCCCCGTCACGATGTTTTGTCTACCAAACACCGTTCCAAATGTAAAACACTGTATTCTAGAAAAACAGACAACCTCCATAAGTGATCCAAGATTGAATTCACCGTGTACGGCTCTGGCAATTCCAGATCCTCCGCGTTTGCCGTAAGTTTGCAAATTTGCGCCCTCTTATTTTCGCGCGCCAATTAACCCGTAGACACCAGAGATGAGAGGCTTTGGCCGCGAAACACCATGAAAATGTTTTACATATCAAACGTTGTTCCGTATAAAAAACTTTAGTGGGTATCGGATTCAATGCACCACGGTGGATTTGATTGCGGCCGCCCAAAGTTTTTTATCAGTGCCAGAGGAGCAAATTATGAAACTTTCGAAATTCCTATTTACCGCGGCAGCAGGGCTGTTGCTGGTGGGCGGGCAGGGTCTTGCGCAAGATGCAGAGCACAAATCCGCAACCTTCATTTCAGGCGGCCCCACCGGAACATGGTTTCCAACGGCAACCGCCATCTCCGAAATGGTCAATGAAAATTACTCCGGGCAGCCGGTCAGCACAATTCCAGGTAAAGGGGCGATCGGTAACCCATTGTCTGTTGGCAGTGGCAAAGCTGATTTCGGGCTTTCATATGGTCCATTTCTGTTGGCAATCTACAATGGCAACAATCCCATTCTTGAAAGTGAGGGTTTGAAAAACCTTCGGGTGATTGCCAATGTGGTCCCAAATACGGTTCAAATCGTCCTGGCTGGCGACGTTGACGACGATGCATTCTCCAAGGTCAAGGACGGGGGTGAAGTCCGTATCGGCGTCGGTGCCAAAGGATCGTCGAACCTGTTTGGCATTGAGCGTATAATGGAAGAGTACGGGACCAATTTTGAAGGAATTGAGACCGCTGGCGGCAGGGTCATGGAAGGCCAGCAACAAGGCCTGCTCGACGCATTTTTGAACCGTCAGATCGACATTTACACGAACACGGTTGGTATCAAATCAAGCGACCTGCAGCAGGCACTCGCTGCCCGTGACGCGCGTCTGTTTGATATGCCCGAGACCATTCGCGACGAGATGGTCAATAATTGGGGCTATGTCAAATTTGACATTCCCGCCGGCACCTATTCCGGCCAGGATACGCCGATCAAATCACTCAACCTTTCAACTGTGGTGTTTACCACCGAAGAAATGGACGAAGAGATCGTGTACACCATGGTCAAGGAAATGGCCGAAAATCGCGACCGCCTGATTTCGGCCTATGGTGGCTTTGAAAACTGGCAACCGGAGCTGATGCCCATGGGGCACCCGATCCCAACCCATCCTGGTGCGTTGCGTTACTTCAAGGAAGCCGGCTGGATAGAATAGCCCGTCACAATAAACGTATTGTCAGGCGGCTTTGAGTCGCCTGACAACAGGTTTCGACACCAAAGCGGATAATGATTTCCCAGATGACAAATCCAAATCCTGATTCCGTGCTTGGTTCGACTGTTGACGTTGCGGAAATATCTGATGCCGACTTCGCAGAGCGGCTGTTTCCTGCAGAGCAACGCAAGTTTTCAGGGCCACTTGGGTGGTCTGTCACAATCGCTGCTGCGTCGCTGTCGCTGATCACGCTCTACTTCGCCTTCACGGCCACGATTGGTGAAATCGCAACACGCAGCCTGCATCTGTTTTTTACCATACCTCTGACATTCCTGCTGTATCCGGCTTTCAAATCGGCTCGAGGGAACCGACTGTCACTGCTCGATTGCACATTTGCGTTGATCGGGGCCGTGGTCTTTGCATGGGCATTCTTTTCGCAGGATCGCTATCTCAACCGCTATGTCGGATTTGACGAGGTGCCACTGACAGACATTGTTCTTGGTCTTTTGGCGCTCTTCGTCATTTTCGAGGCAACCCGGCGAACGGTCGGCGGGGTCATTGTTTCTCTCAACCTGATCTTCATTCTCTACGCGGTGACCGGGCCCTACTGGCCTGGCTTGTTCGAGCACCGCGGCGTGCCGCTGCCGGAATTGATTGAAACGCTGTATATGGATACGACCGGTATCTTTAATTTCGTCACCGGCATCATGGCGACGTTTTTGTTCGTGTTCCTGCTCTTCGGGACATTGTTGCGCGCCACAGGCGGGGACGCGGTTTTCACAAACCTGGCGCTTTCCATTGCGGGTCACAAACGTGGTGGCCCCGCGAAGGTGGCCGTTATTTCATCCGCGTTGATGGGGATGCTGTCCGGATCGTCGATCTCGAATGTGGCAACCACCGGGACCATGACAATCCCCTTGATGAAGCGGACAGGCTACAAGCCCCACGAAGCTGCAGCGATCGAAGTTGTCGCTTCAGTTGGGGGAGGGCTCACTCCACCACTGATGGGGGCCGGTGCCTTCGTCATGGCAAGTTTGACAAGCGAACCGCTTGCAAAAATTCTGTTGTACTCCATCGCGCCGGCCATTCTGTATTACTTTTCCATCTATGTATTTACCGACATCAAGGCCGCTCAACGAAACCTGAAAGGTCTGGACAAGTCATTGCTTCCAAGCCTGTCCGTTACGCTGCTTCAGGGCTGGCACATCATTGCCGCGATCAGCACTTTGATCGCATTGCTGTTGATGGATTACACACCTTTCTTCTCGGCGGGCGCCTGTGTGGTGGCGACGTTTGTTATGGCGCTTACCCGCAAGTCCACACGTATCAGTTTGCGCAAGATGATCACCACCCTGGAGGCTGGAGCGCGTGTTGCCCTGAGCATTTCGGCGCTGTTGGCGAGTGCCGCTATTATCTACGGCGTTGTTGTGCAGACCGGGCTGCTGATCAAGATCACTTCAATCCTGTTGAAGTTTTCCGACGGTTCGGTCCTGATTGCAGTCGTCCTGATCGGGCTCATCAGCTACGTCGTGGGAATGGGAATGCCGGTGACTGCATCCTACGTGATCATTGCTGCACTCGGCGCGCCCTTTCTTCAGGATCTTGGGCTGTCCGTACTGGCAGCGCACCTTATCATTTTCTGGTTTGCGCAGGATTCCACCATAACGCCACCCATATGTATGACAGCATTTGTAGGGGCCAGAATTGCCGGGTCCGACCCAATGCAAACCGGTTGGGAGTGCGTGAAACTGGGTAAGGCTCTCTACCTGATCCCGCTCGTATTTGCGTTTGGAAGCCTGCTGGATTCGAACATTTACGAGATCATTTTTGATGTATTGTGCCTGTTTATCAGCTTCTGGGCAATGCAGGTTGCGCTGACCGGATACTGGAACCGGCCTCTGGGTCCGGGGTTTAGGCTGGCATACGCTGCCATCGCCGGTTGTGCGTTCTACGCGACCGTCGGCGGATACGAAGAGGGAGCGATATTTGCTTTGATTGCCGCTTTCAGCGCACTGATGATGGTGTTCGCCATCCCGCGAATGATACGCTTTCAGGAGCCCAAACCCGTGCAGAATCACGATACTGAAACGCCGGAATGAGATGCTGCCGTTTTGTGGTCGGCAATATGCTTTCATGGCTTTGCTGCGTAAGGCATGGGAGGGTCAGATTCCGATGTCCGTGAAAACGGCATGCAATACAACTGGTTAAAAATGAGCGATCCGAGACATGGGTAACGGAACGTACCGGACACATGGGCAACACTTTTGACGAGGGAATATGGCTGATCAGCTTCGTGAAATATAATCTGGGATATATCGATCTGGAGGAAACAGTCGCTGCAAGCGAAACCGTGACAGCGGCAAGTATTTTAATTTGAGAACTATCAGCCAAAGCGAGAATAAGGTGCCCAACCGGCAATCCGAAAAAGGCACCAATGATTAATACCAACATCAGCAAATTCTGACTCAGGTGGGATTCCCAAGGCTCTGATTTTGTGATTCATCATGGCAAAGGAGATTTGCCATGCCTACTGCCATACCGCTTCGCTGTGATTTTGATGCTCCTACTCTGCGCCGGCTTGCGCGTCGATGTCGTGACAACCGTCAGATACGCCGGTTGCTTGCGTTGGCCGCTGTGTACGAAGGTATGAACCGGACAGATGCGGCGCGGATTGGCGGGATGGATCGTCAAACGCTGCGCGATTGGGTGCATCGCTTCAACGAAGATGGCCCTGATGGATTGACCAACCGCTCAGGAGCCGGACGCCCTCGTTTGCTGAGCGATGAGCAAATGCTGGAACTGGCGCAGATTGTCGAAACGGGACCAGAGCGAAAGATAAATGGTGTTGTGCGGTGGCGGCGCATTGATCTGGTTCGGATGATCAGCGAACGGTTCGGGGTAATGTGCTCTCAAAGCGTCGTCTCCGATTATCTGGCTGAGCTCGGCTTTTCCCATATCTCAGGCCGTCCGCAGCATCCTGCTCAAAATCCGCAGGTGATCGAGGCTTTCAAAAAAACTTCGCCAATACGCTCGCAGCCCACATAGCCGACCTGCCGGAGGGCACTCCAGTTGAGGTGTGGTTCCAGGACGAAGCTCGTATTGGACAAAAGAACGGACGCGTCCGTATCTGGGCGAAGAAAGGAACTCGACCACGCCTGCCTGCCGACCAGCGTTACCAGAACACCTACCTGTTCGGTGCCATTTGTCCCAAGCGCGGAACAGGTGCGGCTTTGGTCCTGCCCTCCGCCAATACCGAAGCGATGCAATTGCACCTCGATGAGATCAGCAAATATGTCGCCCGCAAGGCCCATGCAGTGGTGCTGATGGATCGCGCAGGCTGGCACACGACAAGCAAACTCAACGTACCCAAAAACATCACCATCATCTTGCTGCCGTCAAAGTCGCCAGAGCTGAACCCGGTCGAAAACATCTGGCAATACCTTCGGGCAAACTGGCTCTCAAACTGCGTCTTCAAAGACTACACCGCTATCGTCGATGCAGCATGCGATGCATGGAACAATCTCATCCATCATCCAGAAGTCATCACATCAATCGGAATGAGAAACTGGGCTCATGTGGGTCAGTGATTTCTGACTTTGGTATAAGGTCCGTAGGATGCGAAAATCTGCGGAACGCCAAATCCTGAACACCAGCAGGAATGCGATCAACAAATTATGCATGATGCTAATTTGAAGTGCGTCAGTACCCGAGAGCAATACGAGAAAGACCGGCCCGGCAATTACGCCGTAACCAATGCCTGTCGCAGCCTGAAGTAGGGAAGCACAAAATACTGCCAACACCACAATAAGGACCGAAATTGGATCGAACGCTTCCAACTATCTGCACCGTTTTTTCGTAGCAGCCATGGCCACGCTGCAATACCAATCAACAGCCCCCTCACGGAAAGAACTTCAAGTCCGCTTTCACGTTCCTAGATCGCTTCATGGTTACATTGAATCATTTGACTGGTTTTGCTCGTTTGCCGGCTAGGCACACTTCGCGCCGTGGTCTTCATGACCACAAGCGGAGTGTAACGACTTCCGGCGGGCGTGCAAATCCGGCCTTCGGTGCTCCAGATCAGCCCACCGGACAGCGTTAGCCAACTTGCCCGATGCGCCGCATCGCTCTGCGTTGACTGCCTTGCCGATGAACTGATCTGGAGCATCAAATGGTTCGATGTAACCGTGAAACGATCTAGGATGCTGCGAAGGTGCTTTTCCATTTAACGCTACGTTTAGTCACTCAAACCGAAAATTTGCAGGTGCTCACCATTGACACTGAACACAACAACGAAGAATGCCCAGGTGGAGCCGCGATCCATACAGAGTCGCCGTGATGAATGTGGGCAATCTCGTGAAGCACACCCATCCCAATGCGCCAAAAAAGACTGTTGATCCGGCCTGCGAAGGATTCTGGAGAGGCTTGCGGGGAAACAGTGGCATGTCAAGAAATTCAAATTAGTTTCGAGTATTGCTATAGACGAGACCTTTCAAGCCATTGTTTTTGCACTATATCCCCGCATCCACACGCCGGGGTTATAGTTTGCAAGGGTGAAGGTTGCTCAAATGGCCTTAAAGTTGCTCGCCGATTGCTGCGGATGGATCGCCCGTATGCCTTGACGGCGCGTCGGCTTTATCGGGATTCACGAGATCACTCAGCCACTTCACCCCTTTCTATTGTGATGAGGTTTTCGGCTTCGGGCGAGGCGGGAGAGACGGCCATCGGGCAGGTAAAGCCGGGTATGATCTCAACGTCATAGAGCTCAGAAACTGCCCCATCGATACGAAACCAGTCGACACAGGTGCCGGTCGTCAGATCGATAATCTGGATACCGCACCAGGCTTCACTATCGGCGTCTTTCAGCCTTTGATCAAGCGCCAGCCCTTCAAAGCGTTTGTAGCGTGGTTTGGAAAGACCGACAAAGGCGTGATTGCCATGAAGAGCAAGGCCCCTCAGGAAGCCGGGGCAGAAAGTCCGGGGCTTGAATTTGCCCATTCTGCCCTGTTCTTCTGGCAACTCGATAACGCCAAGTTCACCGGTGCCAGAGTTCAGTATCCATAACTCATCCTGATAGATCCTGGGAGAATGGGGCATCGACAAGCCTTGGCAGACAATCTCATTACGATCGATATCGATAACAACTCCACCATCGGCTCTGCGATCCCGCCAGCCATCGATGGTATTGGATCGGCTAACGGCGGTAACATAACGCGGTTTGTTGCCATCCATGGCCAGTCCGTTGAGATGGCATCGATCCTCATCCACCAAAGCATCAATGAACGGTGGCCTCCATACAGGTTCAAAACTGTGCCGGGAAGAAACTGTCGCCAGGCAGTTATACCGCGTGTTGACGAACAGGATGCGTCCGTTCTCATCGATCCCCACATCATGGGCATCCAGACTGCCAGTTACATGAATGGTTCGGGGAACATAACAGGCATCGAATGTTTCATTGACGCGCTGATTGGCATCGAGAACATTCTCAAATCGCATGATCTGGAAACCGCCGGTCAGCGTCAGTCTGCCCTGTCCATCAAGGCACAGGCCCATCGGCTTTGGCATGGCGGATTGATGCAGATGCGCTCCACCCTTTGGATCACGGCCCAGGAAATACAGGAGCCCGGACTGATAGGAGGAAAAAGCAATAGAGACATTCAGGCTGGCCAAACGCTGCATCAGACCGGGAGACAGGGAATAGTCGACTTTCTGCTCTTCTTTGGATGGCGGTTTGGAATCTGACCCGGTTGCCAGCTGGGTCATTCTCTCACCATTTCATCCTGATGCCGACATTCCCCTTGAAGCGGTTGGAATTGCCGGGGTTCTCAAGGCTGGTGGCTGCAGATGCTTCACTATAAAGCGAGTATTGCCCGTTACCCCACACATATGAGCCGCCAACACCAAGCTCGCCGGAAAGCCGGTCCGCAGCGCTTGAAAGCTGCGTGCTGGAAACCTCTACCCTCGTTTCTTCAATAAATTGATAGTGCAGATTGGCGAGGGTATAAAGGTTGGAACGACGGTTATCGCCATTTGCGGCCTGCCACATTCTTTCGTACTCGGTTGAAATACCGACACGTCCTTTTAAATTGTCGCCGTCCTCAAGTTCAACCGTTTCGCCAAACGGTCCGCTAAAATCGTCGAATTCGACAGAGGCCCAGACAAGCTGGGCCTGGGGTGTGATAACCCTGCCATTGCCAATTTCCATGCGCTGGCCTGCTTCGATGGACAGGGAATAGCCTGTGCCTTGCAGATCGTCGGAGAGTTCGCCAAGAATGCCGGAGGAAAGATCGCCCTCATACCAGGAATACTGGCCCTGCCCGTCCAGATAAAGACCGTTTTCCCGATACCATGTCATGGTTGCGCCAACGCCATAGCCGGTCAAATCAATGGAACCATTGCCAAAAGGCGAGTTCACGCTTGTTTGGGATGCGCCAAAGTGAGCGGTCAACCCGGCGATCAGTGCATTACCGCCGGCATCGCCCAAGACCAATCCTTCAACCCCGCCCTTCATCTGCCATTGATCGATTGTATAGTACGAGGAAGTGGTCGAACTGTCTGGATCGATCCGCTGATGTCCCGCCTCTATGCGGGCCCAGACGGCGCTGGGTTGGGTGAGCGAGGCATCGCCATCAGCGCCAAAGCCGGAGACAATTGCGCCATCGGTGCCAAGCCGCGACCCGCCATAACTCGACCAGTAGCGGTTGCCAACGCGCTGCTGCAGCGTTGGCATCGTTTCCATCGAGAGCAGTGCTGCCTGAAGCGCTTCGTAAACCGGGGCGGCCGGCTGAAAGGCTGCCGCCAGCACAAAATCCCACACGTCATTTTGAGAAGCGTCGGGATTGATCGCATAGATATCATAGGCATAAACGCCACCGGGAACAACATTCTGTCTACCGGTATCGGGGTTGCTGAAAGTATTGCCCGCCGCGCCCAGGACAAAATGCCGGGACAGCGTTCCGGTTGCCGCTGTGCTGTCTTCAAGCGGTGCCGCGTCATTGATATTGCCCTGATTGTTGCCCTCGACCTGAACGATCAAAATGCCCTCATCCGGATCGACCAAACCGTTGCCATTGCGGTCCGTCGCAGCCCCGGCTCCGCCCGTATTGTTGATGAAAACACTGGTGACGTTCGACACACTGCCCTGGACAATCATCTGGTCGGCAAAGGCCTGATCGTTTGGTTGCACGTTGGTCAAGCCGCCATCGTTCAAGACAACATCCAGCAACAGATCGGAGGCAGCAGCGTAGTTTCCGGTGATAGTCAAAACGGTATCGGCAACCAGATTGGCAGTCGACAAATCCAGAGCTCCGAAATTGTTGAAATTGCCATTGATCAGAAATGAGTTCTGGAAAAATGCTGTTGATCCATCCTCTACTTCAAAAAGCAGCACCGCGCTATTGGCATCCTGACCGATACTCGCTCCGGAAAATGTGACATTGGAATTATTGGTCAAATCGACCAATTCGAAATTGATGATTTGACCATCGAGCGCACCCGTCCAGCCATTAAAGACCAAATCGTCATCGTTTCCGGTGGTGGTAGCATCCCCGCCGTCAAGGTCGACGCCAGCGGCAACGCTTGCATCGGTATGGATGGTGATCATATCCGAGCCCGCACCCATAACAGCATCGTCCTTCAGCCCACCGTAAACGCTGAGGGAACTGGCCGCATTGCCATTGGTGCCATCGGCATTATCCTGCAATGCAACACCGCTGCCGCCGCTCAGCGAGCCACCAGACGTGATGGTGAAGGCCCCGCCTTGAGAGGAGCTCTCGTTATGAACGCCATATGTGCCGCCGTAGACAGCGCCATCCATCCTGACGAGGAGATTGCCGGAGCCCTGATGGCCAATTCTGATGCCATCCCGCCCCCCGGTTGTTTCAGCCGCATCGATGGTCAGGGAGGTGCCATCATTGCGGGCATAAATACCGTCATTAATATTGCCGGTGGTCGCGCCGCTGGTGGTGATGGAGAGCAAATCACGGCCATAATTGCGGGCAAGAATGCCAAATCTTCGCCCGGTTGTTTCAGCCGCATCGATGGTTAACCAAGTGCCATTCAAATTGCGGGCATAAATACCGTAATCAGTTTTGCCGGTTGTGACGCCGCTGGTGGTGATCGACAGGAACTCACTGCCAAGATTGCTGGCATTAATGCCCACTCTTTGCCCGGTTGTTTCAGCCGCATCGATGGTCAGGGACGTGCCATTAATATTGTGGGCATTAATGCCATCCAAACCTGTGCTGGTAGTCACGCCACTGGTGGTGATGGAGAGCAAACCAGGGCCAGTATTGCTGGCATAGATGCCAAATCTTCGCCCGGTTGTTTCAGCCGCATCGATGGTCAGGGAAGAGTAATAATTGCGGGCATTAATGCCATCCCTACTTGTGCCGGTGGTCACGCCGCTGGTGGTGATGGAGAGCAAACCACTGCCAGTATTGAAGGCATAAATGCCATCCCGCCCCCCGGTTGTTTCAGCCGCATCGATGGTCAGGGACGTGCCAGTATTGCGGGCATTAATGCCATCCCTACTTGTGCCGGTGGTAACGCCGCTGGTGGTGATGGAGAGTAAATCATTGCCACCATTGAGGGCACGAATGCCATAATCGCCCCCGGTTGTTTCAGCCGCATCGATGGTTAACGAAGTGCCATTAGAATTGCCGGCAATAATACCTTCATCAGTGTTGCCGGTGGTGACGCCGTTGGTGGTGATGGAGAGCAACTCACTGCCATAATTTATGGCACGAATGCCTATTTCTTGACCCGTAATTGTAGAATTGTTGATGTCTGTAAAAGTAATACTGGTCTCGGCTGCAGTGTTGACGAGGGTAAATGCATTCCCTGCAGCTGTCGTGATCCCAAATAAAGGATCGGTGCTTACGGCTAAAGCACCTAACGCAACAGGCGTCGGTGCTTGCGTCACATCTCCACCGGTTGCCGGGCCAGAACAACTCCAGATACCGGACCCCGCGGGAGTCTCAGCACAGGTTCCGGCATATGCCCTGCTTCCACCTGTCAAACCACCAGGCAATAATAATACCGGCCCCATCAAAAGCGCAGCGCTCAGGGCAATGGCGGAAACCGAAGATTTAAGAGGGACCAATGCTGCCCAGGAGCCAACTTCGGGCGCATAACTTGCCGCTTGACCGGCATGTTTGGTCATCCTGCCGCCGCATAAATTGCGCACCGCATCTGAATTCCGTTTATCGAATTTCGCCATTGAACCGCCCAAGGCTTTCAAAAATCAGCGATCACGCGTAATTAGCGATCACTATTAAAATGCGCTACTTTACTAAAAACTTATCAAGTGCTTAACGCAAGCTAAGCAGAAACCTGCCATTTTTCATAGCGAGCCGGGGTCCTGAACATCGGGTTTCCCGGAATTGTTGCGCGAATGCAACTGTAAGAGGCAACCAGGCGGCGCTGCCCGCAAAATAGCGCGCCTGTTAAACGATTTGCCGCCGCCACTTTCGCTTCCGCCTCGCAACTGGAACTCATCGACCGGGAACGCCGTATGGTGGAACAGCCGATCAAGGCTGCAAAGTTTCTCTCCACCAAAAGCCTCGATAGAATTTGCACACCGCGTCAGCGCCTGTGCTCGTTTAAGGGTTTTCGTGAATGCATCCCGCGGAAGTACGGTTGCTCACCAGATTCGGAGGACGCAGCTGTTCGGGGCGTTATGGCACAGGCGGAGGCGCTATCTGTGACCCGGCGGCGCGGGAATGAGCCCTGACAGCTATGACTGGTCCCGAGCGGGAGGACCAAGCGGGAGGACCAAGCGGGAGGACATGGAGGATATCTGCGATACCCTGAGTTAGGGACAGAGTTGGGGTTGGCGTGGAGTAGTTCCAATAAGCATAATAAAAACAAATATTTACTGAGGTAAATGGCGGAGAGACAGGGATTCGAACCCTGGGAACCCTTGCAGGCTCAACGGTTTTCGAGACCGCCCCATTCGACCACTCTGGCACCTCTCCGCAGGCTTTCAAACAACTGCACCAGACATACTGATGCGGGTGGTCGTCAAAGCGGGCGGACCATACACAGGGCATGGCATGCAGACAAGGGGTCAAATCGGGTGAAAAGTGCGTTTTCAGACGCTTTGCCGTGCATCGCTTCTTGACAAAAGCGGCGCTTTCCCATCTATAGCAGCGCGACGGGTGGCTTTTGGCCGCCCTTTGTTGTTGTGCGATGAGATGCCGGCTCACAAGAAGCCGCGCTCACCACCCGAAAACAAAACCGAACCCTGCATCTTTCCCGCGAAGGATGCTGACTGAAAAAAGTTGGCCGATCCGCCAGCAACCGCGTTGCGGACATAGCGGATACGGCCGAGCAGGAACATGGAGAAAGATATGTTCGCAGTCATCAAAACAGGGGGCAAGCAATACCGCGTTGCCGCCGATGATGAAATTACAATCGAGCGTCTTGCCGGTGAAGCCGGTGATACGATTGAATTCAAAGAAGTGCTGATGGTTGGTGGTGCGGATGCACCGCTGATTGGCGCGCCCACCGTGGATGGTGCAAGTGTTGTGGCCGAGATCGTGCGCCAGGCACGCGGCGACAAGATCATCATCTTCAAAAAGCGCCGCCGGCAGAATTCGCGCCGCCGCAACGGGCACCGTCAGGATCTGACGATTGTGCGCGTTACCGATATTCTGACAGACGGAAAATCGGCTCCGAAGAAAGCCAAAAAAGCCGCCCCAAAAGCGGATGATGCCAAAGAAGATGCCGCCAAAGAAGACGCTGCCAAAAAAGACGCGCCAAAAGCTGAAGCTGCCAAAGCTGAAAAGCCGAAAGCTGAAAAGCCGAAAGCTGCCAAGGCGGCAAAGGCTGATGATGCGGCTCCAGCGGCTCTGTTCACAGCGCCTGATGGCGAAGCGGATGATTTGAAGAAAATATCCGGTGTCGGTCCGGTTCTGGAGAAGAAGCTGAATGCACTGGGCATCACCAAATACGCTCAGGTTGCAGCCTTCACGGAAGACGATGTAAGCCGGGTTGACGATGCGCTGTCATTCAAGGGCCGCATCGACCGGGAAGACTGGATCGGTCAGGCCAAGGCGCTTGCCGAAGGCTGAGACGCCTGTTAGAAGACACACAAGTTATAAATTAGGACGAATACCATGGCACATAAAAAAGCAGGCGGATCATCACGCAACGGGCGCGATTCAGCAGGCCGTCGTCTTGGCGTGAAGAAATTCGGCGGCGAAGCCGTGATTCCAGGCAACATTATCCTGCGTCAGCGCGGCACCAAGTGGCATCCCGGCTCTGGCGTCGGCATGGGCAAAGATCACACCATTTTTGCCAAGGATATGGGCAACGTGAAGTTCCAGGCCAAAGCAAACGGCCGAACCTACGTGTCCGTACTTCCGATGATGGAAGCAGCAGAGTAACCGGCAACTCTTTAAACCCGCCGGTGTCTCATTGACCCGGCGGAATTAGACATTCCGAAATTTAAAAAGGGGAGATGGGATACCATCTCCCCTTTTGTTTTATTTCGGGATTTAGCCATGACGAATGTAAATGACAGTGAAGATCCGAACGGCAGCGACAGGGCAGGCTGGCTGGATACGCAGCAGATCGCGCAGCTTGCAATTAATCCGAATGTGGCAAATCAGACCGCAAAGATGCCGCATCCTTATGGCACTGCCGATGCCATGGAGTGGATCAATGCTGCAAAGGACAAGCGGGAGGACCGCAGCGCCTGTGTCATCGTTCTGAAACCCGCTGCTGATAGGAGCGGTGGGACAGAGGTCCGTGAAAGCCTGGGGAGGAGACAATGTTCAAGGGACTTGTGAAAGATGCAGTGCCGCTTGGTCTGGAAACAGGCCATGTCGACATTGTCACCGACCGTTTGCGCCTGTCACCGCTGGGTCCGGAGCACCGTAGTACTGTTGTAGCGGCGCTGTCGGACGGGGTCGTGGCGCGCAATCTGACGCGGGTGCCGTATCCCTATACGGGCGAGGATTTTGACCGCTCTGCAGCGGAATTTTCTGAAACCGGCCGCGAAGGCGAGTTGCGTCTGGCGATAAGTGACTGGAAAACCGGGGCATTTCTTGGCGTCATTGGACTGCGCAGCGGGGAACAGCATCCCGAGATCGGCTATTGGCTGGCCAGACTTTACTGGGACAAGGGCATCATGAGAGAAGCTGCCGCCGCGCTGCTTGACCATATTTTTGCGCTGAGCGAGCAGACGGTCATCCGGGCCGGGTATTTTGTCGACAATCAGCGTTCGGAGAAGGTGCTTGGCTTTCTCGGCTTCCGCGAAATCGGCAGCAGCAGGGTCTACAGTCTTGCCAGAGGTGAGGATGTGGACCATAGAGACATGGAACTGACGCGCGAAGCCTATTTCGGCACAGGGTCGAAATCCGACGGCGCGTGGCACCGGGCGCAGAACCGCGCCGATTCCTATACGATGAATTACTAGAGCACCTATGCTCAGTCTGTTTGGCATATCATGAAGTTTCTTGACCAGGCCCGTGTTTTTATTCGCTCCGGCAATGGCGGCGCGGGCGCGGTCTCGTTCCGGCGCGAGAAATTCATCCAGTTCGGCGGCCCCGATGGCGGTGATGGCGGCAAGGGCGGTGATGTCTGGGTGGAATGCGTCAACGGCCTCAATACGCTGATCGACTACCGCTATCAGCAGCATTTCAAAGGCAAGACCGGTGTTCATGGCATGGGCAAGAACCGCAGCGGCGCGCGCGGTGCCGAAGTGGTGCTGAAAGTGCCGCTCGGGACCCAGGTGCTGGAAGAAGACAATGAAACCCTGATCGCGGATCTGACCGAAATTGGTCAGCGCGTGCTCATCGCCAAGGGTGGCAATGGTGGTTTTGGCAATGCAAGGTTCAAATCATCGACCAATCAGTCACCGCGGCGCGCCAACCCCGGCGAAGATGGCATTGAAAAGGCCGTCTGGCTGCGCCTGAAGCTGATTGCGGATGCCGGCCTGTTGGGGCTGCCCAATGCCGGCAAGTCGAGTTTTCTGGCCAGCGTCACGGCAGCAAAACCGAAAATCGCCGATTATCCCTTCACCACGATTCATCCCAATCTGGGCGTTGTCCGGATGGACGGGCGGGAATGCGTGCTGGCGGATATTCCCGGCCTCATTGAAGGAGCCCATGAGGGCGCCGGTATCGGTGTGCGCTTTCTTGGCCATGTGGAACGCTGCCGGGTGCTGCTGCATCTGGTCGATGGCACCAGCGAGAATGTGGTGCAGGACTATAAGACAGTGTGTGACGAACTGATCGCCTATGGCGGCGGGCTGGCGGAAAAGACAACTTATGTGGTGCTCAACAAAATTGACGCCATGAGCGATGAAGAAATCCGGGAACGCTCTGCGGCGTTGCGGGAGGCCAGCGGCAGTGACATCATGCAGATGTCAGGTGCCACCGGGAAAGGTGTTGATGAGGTTCTGCGTGCCGTGTTCTCGATGATCGAGCAGGACCGAGCCCGCGAAGAGGCCCCCGAGGCTGAGGAAACTGACTGGAGTCCGGTCGCGTAAGCGCGAACCGGATTGCTCTGGCATGAACGCAAAGCAGCTCTCATCCTACAAGCGCATCGTGGTCAAAGTCGGTTCGGCTTTGTTGGTCGATGCTGCAATCGGCCAGGTCCGGGCCGGCTGGCTGGCCTCGCTGGCCGATGATCTGGCACAGCTGAAAGCGGCAAAAATTGATGTGCTGGTGGTGTCGTCAGGCGCGATCGCTCTAGGCCGGCAATTGCTGAAGCTGCCCAACGGACCGCTGAAACTTGAAGAAAGCCAGGCGGCAGCTGCCGTTGGACAGATTGAACTTGGCCGGGCCTGGAACGGGGTGCTGGCCGGACATGGCTTTCAGACCGGCCAGATTTTGTTGACCCTTAGCGATACGGAAGAGCGGCGGCGCTATCTCAATGCGCGCTCAACGCTGGAAACCTTGCTGCGGTTTGGCGCCATTCCCATTATCAACGAGAATGATACGGTGGCCACATCGGAAATCCGCTATGGCGACAATGACCGGCTGGCGGCGCGGGTGGCTTCGATGGCAAGCGCCGATTGCCTGGTTCTGCTGTCGGATATTGACGGGCTCTACACTGCGCCCCCTTTGGACGATCCGGGCGCGCAGCATATTCCGCACGTCACGGCGATCACTCCTGCAATTGAAGCCATGGCCGGCAGCGCCGGCTCGGAGTTATCGCGCGGCGGGATGAAAACCAAGATTGAAGCCGGCAAGATCGCCACCCGCGCCGGTGCCGATATGGTGATTGCCTCGGGCAAGACCATGCATCCTCTGGCCGCCATCGACCGGCTGGACAGCCGCAAGACATGGTTTTCAGCGTCAACCAGCCCGACGGCGGCGCGCAAGAGCTGGATTGCCGGCAGTCTGGAACCGAAAGGGTCGATCTGTGTTGACGCCGGAGCGGTCGCAGCGCTGCAGCGCGGCAAGAGCCTGTTGCCGGCTGGTGTGACGGCAGTGTCGGGATTTTTTCAGCGCGGTGATTGCGTCTGGATCACAGGGCCGGACCAGCAGCGTCTGGCGCGCGGGCTGATCGCCTATGATAGCGAGGATGCCGGCAGGCTGATCGGTTGTCATAGCAAAGACATCGAGGCGCGGTTGGGCTATGCTGGCCGCGATACCATGATCCACCGTGACAATATGGCGATGGTGACGGCCGGAGCCGGTGACGCGATACAGACCGCTCCATCGTTGCAAAATGAGGGGCAGGATGAGGGGCAGGATGAGGGACGTCAGGGATGAATACGCAAATCAACAGGGCTGATCTGGCCGGGGCCGAGCGTGAGGATACACTTGCCGTGATGGACGCATTGGGCGCTGCCGCGAAGGCGGCCGCAGCGGTTCTGGCCATCGCGCCGCGCGCGCAAAAGGACCTTGCGTTGCTGGAAGCGGCAAAAGCCCTGCGAGCCGCTACACCAGCCATTCTGACGGCCAACGCCAGGGATGTTGCGGCGATGGTAGACAAAGGCGCTGCGGCCTCTTTCATCGACCGGCTGACGCTCGATACAGAGCGTGTCGAGGCGATTGCATCGGGCCTTGAAGCGATTGCCGCTCTGCCCGACCCGGTTGGAACGGTGATTGCCGAATGGGAGCGGCCGAACGGTTTGAAAATATCCCGGGTGCGCACACCACTGGGCGTTATCGGTGTGATCTTTGAAAGCCGCCCGAATGTCACGGCCGATGCCGGCGCTCTGTGCTTCAAGTCAGGCAATGCTGCCATTCTGCGTGGTGGCTCGGACAGTTATCTTTCCTCACGGGCGATTCATGCCTGTCTGGTTGAGGGGCTGCAGGCGGCGGGGCTTCCTGAAACCGCCATCCAGCTGGTGCCGACCACAGACCGGGAGGCGGTGGGGGCGATGCTCGGCGGCCTCAATGGCGCGATCAACGTGATTGTGCCGCGCGGCGGCAAAAGTCTGGTGGCGCGGGTGGAAGCCGAAGCCAGGGTGCCGGTCTTCGCGCATCTGGAAGGCATATGTCACATGATCATCGATAAATCCGCAGATCTTGGGATGGCCCGCAAACTGGTGGTGAATGCCAAGATGCGTCGCACCGGGATTTGCGGCGCGCTGGAGACGTTGTTGGTGGACCGGGCCATTGTGGCCAGCCATCTGCTGCCGGTGCTTGACGATCTGCGCGCGGCGGACTGCACGATTCGCGGCGATGACACGGTGTGCGCTATGGCGGACTGGGCGGAGCCTGCCAGCGAAGAAGACTGGCGCACGGAATATCTCGACGCCATTCTGGCGGTGCGCGTGGTGGATGATCTGGATGCGGCGCTGGACCATATCCATACCTATTCCTCCAGCCATACCGAAGCCATTATTGCCGAGGACGCAGCGGCTGTCGCACGGTTTTTCAACGAGGTCGACAGCGCCATTTTGCTGCATAATGCCTCAACCCAGTTTGCCGATGGCGGCGAATTCGGCATGGGCGGGGAAATCGGCATTGCCACCGGAAAAATGCATGCGCGCGGCCCTGTCGGCCTGGAACAACTGACGAGTTTCAACTACCGTGTGCGCGGCACCGGCCAGACCCGCCCGTAGGCGCGGCTGCACGTTGCGCGACTGGAGCAAAATCCCGCCAGCCCTGCCAGGACACCGTATCGGTATTCTGGGCGGGACGTTTAATCCTGCTCATGATGGTCATCGTCATATCTCGCTGTTGGCGCTGCAGCGCCTGCAATTGCAAAATGTGTGGTGGATGGTGACGCCTGGCAATCCATTGAAAGACAATAATTCCCTGCCGCCTCTTGCAGAGCGTGCGCGCACTGCCGAACAACTCGCTGACCATCCATTGATCACGGTGAGCGGTCTGGAAGCCGGCATCAGCACACGGTTCACCTATGACACGCTGGCGATTTTGCGACAGCGTTTTGCCGCGACGCGATTTGTCTGGCTGATGGGTGCCGACAATCTGGTGCAATTTCATCGCTGGCAGGGCTGGCAGGAGATTGCGCAACTGATGCCGATGGCTATTATTGACCGGCCCGGATCTTCTGGCGCAGCACGCTCATCGGTGGCCGCGCAGGCGCTGGCGCGCTTCCGGGTGCCGGAACGCAGCGCTGCAGTTCTGGCACTGATGAAACCGCCGGCCTGGACCTTTTTGCACGGGCCTCGGTCCGATGCGTCGTCGAGCGCTCTGCGCGCTGCATCCGTTCGCCGACAGCTTGAGATTTGATGGTGTTCCATCAATTATCGCTGAGCCGGGCTGGCGATTTTATGACAACAGAAACGCAATAAGACAGCGACTATTTGGAGAGAACTATGAACAGGTTGAATTGGGGTCTGATCGGTGGTGGTGCGGGCAGTCAGATCGGTCCGGCTCACCGGCTTGGTGCGGGTCTCGACGGGCTCTTCAGCCTGAGTGCCGGTGCCTTTGACATTGATCCCGGCAAGAGCCGGGAATTTGGCGCAACGCTTGGGGTTGATGCCAGCCGTGCCTATGGCAACTGGCAGGAAATGCTGGCGGCGGAAAGCGCAAGGTCGGCGGAGGATGGGCGGCTCGATCTGGTCACGGTGGCGACACCCAATTCGACGCATTTTGCGATCACCAAAGCGTTCCTCGAGGCCGGGTTTCATGTGCTCTGCGAAAAGCCGATGACGATGACCGTCGAAGAGGCCGAGCAGGTGGTTGCATCGGCCAAAGCCAGCGGCAAAATCTGTGCCGTGAATTACGGTTATTCCGGCTATCCGATGGTGCGTCATATGCGGGCGATGGTGGCCCGCGGTGATATTGGCAAGGTGCGCATGGTAAAGGCAGAATTTGCCCATGGCTTTCACGCCGATGCAGCTGATGCGGACAATCCACGGGTGCGCTGGCGCTACGATCCGGCGCAAATCGGCGTTTCCGCGCAATTTGCCGATTGCGGTATTCATGCTCTGCATATGGCCTGTTTTGTCACCGGCCAGGAGGTTGAAAAACTGTCTGCGGATTTTGTCAGCACCATTGCCAGCCGGCAGCTGGAAGATGATGCGATGATCAATTTCCGCATGAATGGCGGAGCCGCGGGCCGGCTGTGGACCAGCTCTATCGCCGTTGGCCGGATGCACGGGCTGACCCTGCAGGTGTTTGGCGAGACCGGCGGTCTGCGCTGGGCACAGGAGCAGCCAAATCAGGTCTACTACACGCCGATTACCGAGCCGGTAACGCGGGTTCTGGAACGTGGCGGCCCCGGCTTGTCACCAGAAGCGGACCGGGCATCGCGGGTGACCATCGGCCACGCGGAAGGCATGCCTCTGGCGTTTGCCAACATCTATTCCGATCTGGCTGAAGTGATTTTTGCCGGCAAGGAAGGCCGCGAAGCTGACCCGGCGGCAACGCATTATCCGACCGCCGAAGATGGCCTGCAATCGATGAATGCCGTTTTTGCAGCGGTTGCCTCCGCCAAACAGCAAGGTGCCTGGGTCGATCTGCCCAGATAGTTGGGCGCAATTAAGCTGGCCGCAATTAAGTTGGGCACAAGAACTCATCCTGGGTCCGGATCTGTCTATTGATCCGGATCAAGGCTTGTGTCTCTCTGGCATGCAAATTTATCGTTTGATTGCTGCCGGGGGAATTGCCGTGACTGATCCAGAACCATCTCATCGCGTCGGGCCGCAGCCGATTGACGCGCTGCGCGTGCGCAATTTGACCGCAGAAGATATCAAATCCGCCTTGCGGGCCGGATTATCCGACTATCTGGCACGGCCGCTGTTGAGCAGTTCATTCGGACTTGTCTTCGCCGCGGGCGGGTTTTTTGTATTCGCGAGCCTGTTTTATTTTGGCCAGGTTTGGATGGTCATTCCCGTCGCGCTTGGATTTCCCCTGATCGCACCTTTCGCGGCAGCCGGTCTTTATGAGATGAGCCGGCGTCTGGCTCTGGATATACCGTTCAACTGGCGCGACATTTATCTGATCGTCGTCAGACAATCGGGAAAGGAGCTGGGATGGATGGCGTTTGTTGTGCTGTTCGTTTTCTGGCTCTGGATCTATCAGGTGAGGCTGCTGATCGCGTTGTTTCTGGGTCTGCGGCCGTTTTCATCTCTCGAGAGTTTTTTTCAGATTGTCACCAGCACCAGTGAGGGAATGCTGTTCCTCGGGATTGGCACGATTGTCGGGACGGCGCTGGCATGTGTGCTGTTCTGCATCAGCGTTATTTCAATGCCGCTTCTGCTTGACCGGCAGATCGATTTCATTTCCGCCATGTTGCTCAGCATCAGAACAGTGCGTGACAACCCCTCTGTCATGCTGGGCTGGGGAGCTGTGATTGGCGTATTGATCTTCATGGCGATGGTGCCGGCATTGCTTGGACTTATTGTCGTTTTGCCGGTGTTGGGCCACACCACATGGCACATTTACCGATCTGCCATTGAAGAGATTTCCGAGCAAAATTCCAGCGAACCCGAAACAAGCTGACCATTGCGGCACGAGTTTCACTAAACACCGCAATGCTGCAATGCAGCGTAATTTTCCATTGATTTGTTTAGTAATTGCTGCATTACTAAACAAAATACTAAACACGTCAAGGAAATTGGCGGAGCTTTCCTCGCGCTTGCGAGGCAGAATTCTGGGATCTGAAACCGGTTTTGGCCGGGTTCAAATTGGGAGATGAATATGCAGCCAATATTTACCAAAACACTGAAAAAAATCGGATTGGGCAAGGCCGTTCTGGGGCTCGCGTCAGCGGCACTATTGTCGACAGGCTTTTCCACAGCAGCGCAGTCTCAGGAACTGACGCTGTGCTGGGCCGCATGGGACCCGGCCAATGCGCTGGTTGAATTATCCAAGGAATTTGAAGCCGAGTCGGGCATCGATATGGGCTTTGAATTTGTGCCATGGCCAAACTTTGCCGACCGCATTCTCAACGAGTTGAATGCCGGCGGCAAGCTGTGCGATCTGCTGATCGGAGATTCGCAATGGCTCGGCGGTTCCGCCGAAAACGGCTATTACGTCAAACTCAATGACTTCTTCGACCAGGAAGGCATTTCCATGGATGACTTCGCGGCGGCTGCCGTGAATGCCTATTCAACCTGGCCGAAAGGCACGCCGAACTACTGGGCGTTGCCGGCGATGGGCGATGCCAATGGCTGGTTCTACCGCAAGGACTGGTTCAGCCGCCCGGAAATCATGGCTGAATTCAAGGAAAAATACGGCCGCGATATCGGACCGCCCGCGACATGGGACGAATTGCGCGAGGTTGCGGAATTCTTCCAGGAGCGTGAGATTGATGGCAAAACCGTTTACGGGGCTGCAATCTTTACCGAGCGTGCATCGGAAGGCATTACCATGGGTGCAACATCGGCGATGTATCCCTATGGCTTCAAATATGAAAACACGCCGGGCAAATACGACATGGAAGGCGCGGTCAATTCTCCGGAAGCCGTAGCCGGTCTGGAAGCCTACAAGAAACTGTATCAGTGCTGTACGCCTCCCGGCTACACCGACAGCTATATGGGCGAAGGACTGGATGCGTTCAAATCTGGTCAGGTCGCGATGGCAATGAACTGGTTCGCCTTCTTCCCCGGTCTTGCCAAGGATGAAAATGTCGGCGGTGACAAAATCGGTTTCTTTGTCAATCCGGCGCAGAATGTGGCCGCCTCGACACTGGGCGGACAGGGTATTTCGGTTGTCGCCAATACCGATAATATGGAAGGCGCCCTGGCTTACATCAAGTGGTTTGCAAATCCGGAAATCCAGAAAAAATGGTGGGCTCTCGGCGGCTACGCGGTGCACAATGACGTGCTCAACGATCCGTCCTTCAAGGACAGCCAGCCATTCGCCGCCGACTTCCTGGTGGCGATGAATCAGGTGCAGGATTTCTGGCAGGAACCCTCTTATGCAATCCTGTTGCAGGATATGCAGAAGCGCCTCCATGATTATGTTGTGGCCGACAAGGGTACCGCTCAGGAAGCGCTCGATCAGTTGATCGTCGACTGGACCGAAGTCTTTGAAGACGACGGCAAGCTTTAGCACCGCCGCTTCATCTGCCAGCCCCGGCAACATGCCGGGGCTGGCAGTCCACTCTTTCTGAAATCGGGTGAGAAACCAGTGACCGACAAGTCCTCGACCATACTGGACAGGGCCGCGAGCAAGGCTGCCTATGCCACACCGCCAGGAATGGCCACCAAAATGCGCGGCTTCTCCGACCGGACGATTGCCTGGCTGTTTATTTCGCCAACCATCATCCTGTTGCTGGCAATCAATATCTTTCCGCTGATGTGGGCGGTCTATCTGTCATTTACGAATTTCCGCGCGAACCGGCCGAATGCCGAAGTTGAAAGTGTCGGACTGCGCAATTATGAACGCGTGCTGAGCGATGGCGATACCTGGCTGGCAATGCAGGCGACTGCCAATTTCGTACTCTGGACGATTGTGCTGCAAACCGTCATCGGTTTCGCGCTGGCCTATCTGATCGACCGCAAATTTCGTGGCCATGCTTTCTGGACCACCGTCATTTTGATCCCGATGATGCTGTCGCCAGCGGTTGTCGGCAATTTCTGGCGGTTCCTGTACCAGCCGCAAATCGGCCTGTTCAATTATATCGTGTCGTTCTTTACCGGAATTGAACCGTCCTCGTTTGAAATGCTCGGCTCGGTGACGCTGGCCCCCTGGGCGATTGTCATCGTCGATACCTGGATGTGGACGCCTTATGTGATGCTGATCTGTCTTGCCGGTCTGCGTTCAATTCCCGATTACATATATGAGGCGGCAGAGGTTGACCGGGCGTCGGCATGGCGCCAGTTCTGGTCCATTACCGTGCCTATGGCGCTACCATTTATCATGCTGGCAGTTCTGTTCCGCGGCATCGAGAACTTCAAGATGTTCGACATGGTGGTGCTGCTGACCGGAGGTGGACCGGGTTCGACAACGGAAGTGGCATCGATCACGCTGAAACGCGAAGCCTTTGAAAGCTGGCGTACCGGCCGATCATCGGCCTTCGCGATCGTGCTGTTTGTCGCTGTCTTCGGCCTGGCCAATATCTACGTCAAGGCCCTGAACAAGGTGAAACAACGATGAGCTCCAGTTCTGCATATTCCGTTGTCGAGCCGAGCCGGACGTCAAAAACCGTGGCCGGAACGCTGGTCGTGATTTACGCGGTAGTGACGATGATCCCTCTGGTCTGGATTTTCCTGACCAGCATCAAGTCTCCGCCGGATTCAATTTCCTATCCGCCGAAAATCCTGTTCGAGCCGTCTCTGGAAGGCTATTGCAATCTCTTCACCACCCGGTCGCGCCAGACAAGGGAATATATCGCCGAACAGGGGCCACCCAGCGGCATTTGCGACGAAGTTGTCCGCAAACGCCAGATGGTGATCGTCGGTGACAGCAATTACTGGCCACGGTTCCAGAACTCGCTGGTCATCGCCTTCGGATCGACATTTCTCGCCGTGTCGCTCGGCACTCTGGCCGCCTATGGCTTTTCGCGCTTCAAGGTGCCATTGGCGGATGATCTGCTGTTTTTCATACTCTCGACGCGAATGATGCCGCCGATTGCCGTGGCGATTCCGATTTATCTGATGTATCGCGAACTGGGCTTGTCGGACACGGCGCTCGGCATGATCCTGCTATATACGGCGGTAAATGTGTCACTGGCGGTATGGCTGCTGAAGGGGTTCATGGACGAAATACCGCGCGAATATGAAGAAGCCGCGATGATCGACGGCTATTCCAGAATGCAGGCCTTCTTCAAAGTGGTTCTGCCACAGGCCACCACCGGCATCGCGGCCACAGCGATTTTCTGCCTGATCTTTGCCTGGAACGAGTATGCCTTTGCCGTATTGCTGACCTCCGGCACTGCCCAGACGGCGCCGCCCTTCATTCCCACCATCATTGGCGAGGGTGGCCAGGACTGGCCGGCTGTTGCTGCCGGCACCACCATCTTTCTGGTGCCGATCCTGGTGTTCACAATTCTGCTGCGCAAGCAATTGCTGCGCGGCATTACATTCGGAGCGGTTCGCAAATGAGTGCGCAGGACAACAAAACCGCCTGGCCGCGCTGGCTGACGCGCGGGCCGATGGAAACTCTTGCCACTGTGCTGATCGCGCTGGGCTTCATCATGATGTTTCAGCCCTATCTGAAGGTGCTGTACACCTATTCCTTCATAACGCTTCTGGCGGGAACTGTGATGTTCATCATTGTCTCCAAATTTCCGGAGGCAAATGATGGCTGAAATCCGGGTTGAAAATCTGCGCAAGACCTTTGGTGATTTTGTCGCTGTGGAAGATTCCGGCTTTGTGGTTGAGGATGGCGAATTTCTGGCGCTGCTCGGCCCTTCCGGCTGCGGTAAAACGACAACTTTGCGGATGATCGCCGGGCTTGAACTGCCGACACAAGGGCGCATTCTTCTGGATGGTGAAGATGTTACCTTCAACCGGGCGCGGGATCGTGATATCGCCTTTGTGTTTCAGCTGTTCGCGCTATATCCGCATTTCAATGTACGCAAGAATATCGGTTTTCCGTTGCTCGCCCAGGGGGTTGCCAAAGCGGAAATCAAACAGCGCGTCGAGGAAACCGCCCGGCTGCTGCAGATCGATCATATACTCAACAAATCGGTCTCCGGCCTGGCTGGTGGCGACCGCCAGCGGGTTGCGCTGGGCCGGGCCATTGTGCGTCGACCAAAGTGTTTCCTGATGGATGAACCGCTGGGCACGCTGGACGCGGAATTCCGCGATGTGATGGTGCGCGAATTGCGAGAACTGCATAACCGAATTCACGCCACCACGGTCTATGTCACCCATGATCAGCTGGAAGCGATGGCGATGGCCGACAAGATTGCGGTGATGAATCAGGGAAAGATCGAGCAGTTCGGCACGCCATCAGAGGTATATAACCGGCCAGCGACGATGTTTGTCGCCAATTTTCTCGGTTCGCCGCCGATGAATTTCATTCCGTTTGAGGGTGGACTGGAAAAGGGCTCCGGCACGGTGCTGGTGAACGGTTCTGCAATTGATGTGCCGCAATTGCACGAAGACATGGCACCCACTTCATTGTCGCTGGGAATTCGCCCCGAACACATCCGGTTTGATGATGCAGCACCGTTGCGCGGCTCGGTTTATGGCGCTGAATATCTCGGGACAACCCAGATTGTAGCTGTCGAACTGGGTGATGATATCATCAAGGCGCGGGTTTCCTCGGATCACCTAGTGAGGATCGGGGAAACTGTAGGACTGACATTCGAAGGCCCGAAACTGTCGCTGTTTGAACAGGATTCGGGACGCGCGATCCGCACTGCCTTGCATGGGGGGAGCAATCATGGCTGAGGTTACACTTCAAAATGTCAGCAAATCCTTCGGCCATGCGACGGCGATAAAGGATCTCAGCCTGACCGTAGCCAACGGTGAATTTGTCGTGCTGCTGGGACCCACCGGTGCCGGCAAGACCACCACATTGCGGGTGATTGCCGGGTTGGAAAAAGCCGAAGCGGGCGATGTTCTGATCAACGGTATCAGCGTGCGCGACGAAGCGCCTGCGGTGCGTGATACAGCTTTTGTGTTCCAGCAATATTCGCTGTATCCGCATCTGTCGGTGTTTGAAAATCTGGCATTTCCGCTGCGCTCGCCGGCACGGCGGCTGGCCAATGCGGATGTTGAAATGCGGGTGCGTGAGATTGCAAAAATGGTGCGGATCGATCACAAGCTGGAAAACCGCTCGACAAATTTATCAGGCGGCGAGATGCAGCGTGTCGCCATCGGACGGGCACTGGTGCGCGATCCATCGATTTTTCTGATGGATGAACCGCTGTCATCACTGGATGCCAAGCTGCGCGCTGAATTGCGGCTGGAGTTGAAACGTATTCAGACCGATATCGGCGCGACGATGCTGTATGTCACCCATGATCAGATTGAAGCGATGACCATGGCGGACCGCATCGGCATTCTCGCTGATGGTGCTCTGGTGCAGATCGGCACACCGCGCGAGATTTATGAAAATCCGTCCAATCTGCATGTGGCGGCGCGCCTCGGCCAGCCCCATATCAATCTTCTGCCGCCGGATCTGCTGCCGGGCACACCGGCACCGGGCGGTACCACCATTGTCGGCGCGCGGACGGAACATCTGGATATCCAACTGGCGGCCAACGGCAAGGCCAATGCAAAAATTGACTGGGTGGAGCATCTGGGCGATCAGAACCATCTGCATTTGTTATGCGGTGACCGCAAGCTGGTGTCGCTGGCCGACCCTGCGGCCCCGTTCAATCCGGGTGCGGACGTTGAACTGAGTTTGAAGAACCCGCTGTTCTTTGATGCACATGGCGAAAGGATTTTTACTTGATGCTTGAAAAAGACGACATAGCTGCCCTGATCGGCGTCTGCGCAGACGTCATTGAATCCCATGCTGACGAGCTGAGCGAACTGGACAGCGCCATTGGTGACGGCGATCACGGATATAATATGAAACGCGGCTTTGCGGCGATGCGTGCCGATGCGCAGGCGATTTCGCAAAAGCCATTTCCTGAGGCGGTCACCGCAGCGGGGATGAAACTTGTGATGACGGTTGGCGGCGCTTCAGGGCCGCTGTTTGGGACTTTCCTGATGACGCTCGGCAAGCAGATCGACCAGGATATGGATCAGGCCGGTTTTGCTGAAGCCTTCACCAAGGCGACCGAATCAGTGGCCGCCAGAGGCAAATCCAAGGCCGGGCAGAAAACCATGCTGGATGTGCTTTACCCGGTTTCAAAGGCTCTGGCTGAGGAAAAAAGCGGCGCGGAAATTACCGAAGTGGCAGATGCAGCCGTTGAGGCGACCAAACCGCTGGCGGCGCAACGCGGGCGAGCTTCTTTCCTGGGTGAGCGCTCCGTCGGTCATGTCGATCCGGGATCAAAATCGACGGCGTTGCTGGTCGGCGCTGTTGCCCAATGGCTGGAGCAGCGGACATGAGTGAGGCGGCCCGGAATGTCGGGATCGTGATTGTATCGCATTCTCCATTAGTGGCCGAAGGTACTGCCCAGATGGTGCGCCAGATGGTCGGCAGCGAAGTTCCGCTGGCATGGTGCGGGGGCGATCCTGATGGCGGACTTGGCACCAGCGTCGAAGCGATTTCCGAGGCGATCAACAAAGTCTGGTCGCCCGCCGGTGTCGCAGTTCTGGTGGATCTTGGCGGGGCGGAAACAAATTCGGAAATGGCCATCGAGTTTCT
This sequence comes from Pararhizobium sp. IMCC3301, assembly GCF_030758315.1. Classification (NCBI taxonomy): domain Bacteria; kingdom Pseudomonadati; phylum Pseudomonadota; class Alphaproteobacteria; order Hyphomicrobiales; family Rhizobiaceae; genus Pararhizobium; species Pararhizobium sp. IMCC3301. Next base: position 1,809,659 of record NZ_CP132336.1, on the reverse strand, counting down.
CGGCGCACCGAAAAACAACAGCGTCATCATCTGCGATGCGCCAATTGTCGAAGGCGCCATCATGGCGGCGACGGAAGCCTCTGGCGGCGCGTCCCTGGCAGAAGTTGTTGCAACGGCACAGGAGCTCTCACCGCTTTAAGCGAGGGAGATGGATAAATGGTTGCGCAGACAGATATCGTCATCACCCATGCAGTTGGGCTGCATGCACGCCCGTCAGTAAAATTCACCAAGCTGGCAAAGACTTTCAAAAGCATGGTTGAAGTGTCGGCGGATGATACGGCCTCATGGATCGATGCCAAGAGCATTGTGAAAGTGATGGGCATGAAAGCGCCGGAGGGGACCAGGCTGCATATTCGCGCCGAAGGTGATGATGCGCAGCAGGCTGTGGCGGCATTGCACGATCTGGTCGAGCAGAATTTCGGCGAATCCGAGGGTGAATCCGTCGGTAAAACCAGGGCAGACAAGGATGTTGCTGATGCCGACTCCGCTTGAATTCAAGGGCCAGACTGCCAGTGAGGGTTTTGCCGCTGGTCCGTTGTGGATGGCGCGCAATGAAGCAAAGCTGAGCTATCAGCCGAAAGACACTTGTGAGGCTGACCAGCAGGCGCTGATTGACGCGATTACGCAAGCCAGCGCCCGGACAACGGAGTTGATAGCGGCTGCAGAGGGCGATGCCGTCGATATTCTCGAGTTTCAGCTTGCCATGCTGGAAGATGACACGTTTTCCAGCTCGGCCTGTGACCTGATTGAGGCGGGGCTGAATGCCGATGTCGCCTGGCGTGAAGTGCTGGATGCGGAAATCGCCGGATATGAATCCTCAGATGATGATTATTTTCGTGCCCGAGCCGTGGATTTACAGGATCTGCGCGACCGGGTTCTGGCTGCACTGACCGGCACAGATATGCAAACCATTCCGCAAGGTGCGATCTATCTGGCTGACGATATCGCGCCGAGCCTGTTTCTGTCTCATGACTGGACCGGTGGCGGCATTGCCTTGAGGGATGGCAGCGTGACCGGCCATGTGGCCATGCTGGCGCGGCAGCGCGGCATTCCCGCAATTGTCGGTCTTGGTGCATTTGAAAGTCCGGAGGCGGCATCGGCGCTGCTCGACGGTGACCGGCAGTCGTTGATTCTGGCGCCGAGCGAAGACCTCATTTCCCAATTCAAACTGGCCCGGCAGCAATTTTCCGAGACGCGGAAAAACGCCGAGAAATTTGCCGATAAACCGGCCAGAACCGCAGATGGAACCGCAATCCGGATCCTGGTCAATATCGCCGATCCGGCGGAAGTCGAAACCATCCCTGTCACCCATGTCGACGGGGTCGGGCTGATGCGCACCGAATTTCTGTTCGCCCTTGCGACCGGCTTGCCGGGCGAAGAAGTGCAATATCTCGCCTATAAGAAAGTGCTCGACTGGTCAGCGGGGAAACCCGTGACTATCCGCACCGTTGATGCAGGAGGCGACAAGCCGGTTGACGGTTTTACAGAGACCGAAACCAATCCTTTTCTGGGCGTGCGCGGTATTCGCCTTGCGCTGAAGAATCCTGAAATTTTCCGTGTTCAGATTCGTGCCCTGCTGCGGGCTGCAGTCCATGGACAGTTGAAGGTGATGTTGCCGATGGTGTCGGTGCCACAGGAGTTGGACGAGGCTATCCTACTGTTTGAAGCTGAAGCTGCATCTCTGGCCGGTGTCGGTATTGTTCACCGGATGCCCGAAATCGGCATCATGGTTGAAGTGCCTTCGGTGGCGATCCTGCCGGACCGGTTCTGCCGGGCGGCGTTCTTTTCCATCGGCTCCAACGATCTGACGCAATATGTTCTGGCTGCCGCACGCGATAACGGTCAGTTGGCTTATCTGGCGAAGGCGGATGATCCCGCGGTGCTGGCGCTGATCGGCAAAGTGGCAGAATACGGTGCCAGGCAGGGTGTGGATGTGAGCCTGTGCGGCGATGCGGGCAGTGACACATCGGTGATTGAAAAGCTTCTGGCAACGGGTCTCACCAGCCTCTCCGTAGCGGCCTCGCGCATCGGCCTAGTGAAATCCGAGATTGCGCAAATTGACTTGCGCAAAATGCCCTAGGAAAACGCCATGAGCCGCGAGCAGAATGATGATGCCATCCGGGTTTACAAGGAAAAGCTGTCACAGCTCATCGACAAGCGCCCGTCCGGCACACGGCAAAGGCTGGCAGATGCGCTTGGCAAGAATCGCAGTTTTGTCACGCAGATCACCAGCACCGCCTACGGCACGCCCGTCCCGGCGCGGCATTTGCCGACGATTTTCGCGGTGTGTCATTTCAGCTCTGACGAGCGCAATGGCTTTTTGGAAGCCTATCAGGTGGCGCATCCCGAGCGCAGCACCAAACTTGGCGGCGGGGTGCGGATGCGGCATCTGGCACTGATGGTGCACGATCTGGGCAGCGACCGGAAAAACCGTTTGTTTGATGAGGCGCTGGCGGAATTTGCCCACAAGCTGGGCGTTCTGCACAGCGATCACAAGAAATGAAACCATGGCCGGAATGGCTTGCGGGAGGACATCATGAAGAAATTTCTGAACAGTGTTGATACGATTTTGAGCGAAAGCCTGGCCGGGTTTGCTTCGGCTCATAGCGACCTTGTGACGCTTGATCCATCGGGGAAATTCATCCGCAGAAATGAGCTGAAACCGGGCAAGGTTGCCCTGATTTCAGGAGGCGGGTCCGGTCATGAACCGCTGCATGGCGGTTTTGTCGGTTTTGGCATGCTCGATGCTGCCTGCCCGGGACAGGTCTTCACCTCGCCGACGCCCGACCAGATGATGGAGGCGGTAGCGGCCGTTGATAGCGGTGCTGGCGCGCTGTTCATCGTCAAGAATTACGAAGGCGATGTGATGAATTTCGACATGGGCGCGGAGATGGCAGAGGGCGACGTGCTGCAAGTCATTACCAATGATGATATTGCCGTTAAAGACAGCACTTACACCACCGGCCGGCGCGGCGTTGCCGGGACGCTGGTGGTGGAAAAAGTGCTGGGCGCTGCCGCCGAGCAGGGGCTTGACCTTGCCGCATTGAAGGCCCTGGGCGATGAGGTGAACGGCAATGCCAGATCTTTCGGTGTGGCGTTGACGAGTTGCACAGTGCCGGCTGCGGGAAAGCCGACATTTGATATCGGCGAGCAGGACATGGAATTTGGCGTCGGCATTCACGGCGAGCCGGGCCGCCGCCGTGACAAAATGCGTCCGGCTGACGATATTGCAGAGGAAATCTGCGGTGCCATCATTGAAGATATGGGTGCGGCATCCGGCAAGCCGTCGCTGCTGTTTGTCAACGGCTTTGGCGGGACACCGTCGATGGAACTCTATCTGATGTACAATTCGGCACGGCGGATTTTCGAACAGCACGGCATTACAATCGCGCGCTCTCTGGTGGGCTCCTATGTCACATCGCTGGATATGGCAGGGTGCTCGATCACGCTGGTCGGTCTGGACGACAAGACCCTGTCCTATTGGGATGCACCGGTGCACACGCCAGGCCTGCGTTGGGGCATGTAGATGGTTTCTGCAATTGGCAAACGTGCTCTAAAACGCCTCGGAAAGCAGCATTGCATAGTCGGCGGTGCTGGCTTTGCGCGGATTGGTGGCGTTGGTGTGATCCTGCTCGGCGAGCGGCGCTGCGGTATCCAGATCGGTTCGGGTAACATTCATTTGCGACAGCGTTGTCGGCAGACCGAGATCGGCAGTGAGTTGTGAAATGGCGTCTGCAAGATCAGCTGAAGCTGGCAAACTCATGGCCTGTTTCAACTCGGCATAGCGGTGTCCGACTTCCGGCTCATTGAACCTCAGGACATGCGGCAGAAGCACTGCATTGAGCATGCCATGATGCAGCGTGCGGCCCGGCAGTCCGCCCAGTGCATGGCTCATGGCATGGACCGCGCCAAGACCTTTTTGAAATGCCAGCGCACCGTTCATGGCAGCAGCCATCATCTGGGTTCGCGGCTCTATCTGCGAGCCGTCAGTTGCCGCTTGCCTGATATTGGCGGCCGCCCGTTTAAGGCCATCAATTGCGATGCCGTCCGCCGGCGGGTTGAAGACAGCCGCAATATAGGTCTCGACACAATGGGTCAGCGCATCCATGCCGGTGGCAGCGGTCAGATGCGGCGGCAGTGTCAGGGTCAGTTCCGGGTCGCAGATGGCAGCATCCGGAATCAGGTGCGGGCTGATGAAACCCAGCTTGCGATGATCGTTCAGCACGATGATCGCGCCGCGCCCAACCTCCGAGCCGGTGCCAGCGGTGGTGGGTATGGCGATCAGGGGCGGGAGCCGGTTCATGATTTTTGCAATGCCGCCGTGAATGACCGCATATTGTGAAAGCGGCCCGTCATGGCTGGATGTCAGGGCAATGGCTTTCGCCAGATCAATGGCGGAGCCGCCGCCCAGAGCCAGCAGCGCATCACATTTTTCGTCCCTGTAGAGTTGAAGTCCGGCCTGTGTGGCGGCTTCTGTCGGGTTCTGTGGCGTTTCGTCAAATATGACAGAGGCCACGTCAGGCGCCAGCAGATTTGCAACTCGTTCAGGCAGTCCTGTCGCCATCAGGCCCTTGTCGGTGACGATCAGGGCGCGGGTTATTGCAAGACGGCCGCATTCCATGCGCAGGGCCTCGTCCAGCAGACCAGCTCCAAAATGGATGCGTGTCAGATAAGTGATGAGGCTCATGGAAAATGTTCCGGTTTAAGAGGGGTGTGCTGTCTCCTTATAAAGCCTTGCGCCCTGGACTGACAATGATCCGGCCATCATCAAAAAAAAGCCGCCCCAAATTCGGAGCGGCCAGTCTGACAAATCATTTTCTTATTGTTGTCGTGTTTGATTACTCGACTGTGATCACCGACATCACCAGCTTGCCGTCGATTTTGACCGGACCGTCTTCCTTGGCACCGAGGGTATATTCAAAGCCGCCCATTTCCATGCCGCCAGCTTCAGAATGCACCATCAGCATCAGCATATCGCCGGATTTGACATCTTCTGTCAGAATGGCCGCGACATCAATGTTTTCACCCATGCGCAATGGCGCGTGGCCGACTACGGCACCTGGCTTCATGTCGGCAGTAGTGCGGTGCACAACCAGCCAGCCATTCTCACCGGCGATAACTTTGGCCGCGCTGACAACGCCGTTCTCGACAGCCTGCGCTTGCGCTTCAACCATAGGCGCCATTGAATGGCTGGCAGCAAATGCGGTGGTTGCCATCATGCTCAGAACTGCTGCAGTAAGGACTTTTTTCATGACTCTCTCCGTGTTGGATACAGACAGGCGTCTACCTGCCGATACCCCAGTCACGTGAGGGCAGACAAAGAGTTTCAGAAAATGTGATTTTTTTAATGCCGGATGCTGATCCAATTCATTTCTGCCGGCGTCGCTGGATCATGAAAATAGAAAATCTGCATCAATTTCGCGACATTTACACTCTGCGCTTTATATCCTCCGTCATAGATGCGAAATAAGTGCTGCTTTCTGGAGGGAAATGCGTGTCCCGGACAATCAACGACATTGAAAATCTGATTGCTCAGATATCGCTGGGGGACCGCGCGGCGTTTTCTGAGCTATATGATTTCACTTCGGCGAAACTTCTTGGGGTCTGCCTTCGTGTGTTGCATGAAAGGGCTGTCGCAGAGGAAGCCATGCAGGACACATATATCAAGGTTTGGAAGAATGCCGATCGGTATGCCAGCAATGGGCTCAGTCCGATGACATGGCTGATCACGATTGCGCGCAATACTGCGATTGACCGGCTGCGGGCACAAAAGCCGACTTCAGATCTGAATGATTATACCGACAGCCTTGCGTCTTCGCTGCCATCGCCTGAAACCTCTGCAGTGCATACTTCCGAGATGCAGCGCGTTACCAATTGCCTGAAGGAACTGGACGAAGAGCGCAGCGCAGCTATAAAGGGTGCCTATCTTGATGGCGACAGCTATGCTGAACTGTCCGCCCGCTTTGAAGTGCCGCTGAATACGATGCGCACCTGGTTGCGCCGCGGCCTGCTTTCCCTGAGGGAGTGCATGGACAGATGAGTGATCCGACCGAAAAAGATGAAAATGCCATGCAGGCCGCCGAATACGCGCTCCGTCTTCTGGAAGGCGAAGAGCTGCGCGCCGCGCGTGCGCGGGTGCTGAGCGATCCGGTTTTTGCGCAGCAGGTGGCGGACTGGCAGGAAGATATGGCCGGCCTCGCTGAAACAGTGGAGCCGGTGGCACCATCGCGCGCCATCAAGCCGGCTCTGGAAGCGCGTCTGTTCGGCAAGGAACGCAAACAATCGTTATGGCAACGTGCCGGATTATGGCAGGGAGTCAGTTTCGCCTCCGTGGCGGTCGCCGGGTTCCTGGCATTCCTGCTGGTAAGCCTGCCGGAGCCGCAAACCGGAACCCTATACGTGACCGAACTGGCTGGCGAAAACGACAGTCTGCGTATCCTTGCCGTCTATAATGACGTCACCAATGAAATTCAGGTGACGCGCACGGATGGTGGCGCGGCCAGTGGCAGGACGCTTGAATTGTGGGGCATTGCGGCAGGCGAAAACCCGGTTTCGATCGGTGTTCTGCCAGAAACTGCGACCGCACGGCTGGTGTTGCCGGCAGGTCTTGTGACCGCTCTTGATGGTTTGACACTTGCTGTCAGCGACGAGCCTCCCGGCGGATCGCCGACAGGACTGCCGACCGGCGACGTTCTTGCGGTTGGCGAAATTTCGCGGATCTAGATTGTTTTCTCAGGCCGCTGGAACCGGGCTGCTACTCTGGTTCGCTGGCTGCCCGAATTTGTCACATACCGGTTTGATCTGATTTTTTTTGAGAAAGTTGAAACTTCTTCTCCGCCGTTTCGTGGGTTCTTGCAGTACCAAAGCTGATTTTGGTCCAACCCAGGAGACGTCCCATGAAAATTCTGTCCAAGCTTTCAATTGCAGCTGCTGCTGCCCTTATGACAACAGCGGTTTTTGCAGCCAACCCGGAAGTTGGTGGCGCAGCAATGTTCGAAACCAAAAACATTGTTGAAAATGCAGTCAATTCAGCTGACCACACCACATTGGTTGCTGCCGTGAAAGCTGCCGGGCTGGTTGATACGCTGCAAAGTGATGGCCCCTTCACTGTTTTTGCTCCTGTGAACGCTGCCTTTGAGGCGCTTCCCGCAGGCACGGTTGACACACTTCTGAAACCTGAAAACAAGGCAACCCTGACCAAAATCCTGACGGCACATGTCGTTTCCGGTAACTGGTCAGCTGCCGAGATCATGAAGAAGGCAAAAGCGTCCAAGGACGGCTCTTTCAATTTCGAAGCTGTTTCCGGAGATGCGCTGTCGGCTAAAGTGCGCGGAGGCAAGGTCTATATTTTTGACGAAAGCGGCAATGCCGCCGAGATCACGATTGCTGATGTTAACCAGTCAAATGGCGTGATTCACGTGATCGATAAAGTTCTGCTTCCCAAATAAATTCGCCCTTTTAGTTGTGAAGCAGTGAACCATCCCGGTTAGAGTAGCCGGGATGGTTCCAACCCGAAACCAACCGCGCCGAAGGATACTATGATGAAACGCAGAGATTTCCTGAAAATGAGCGCCGCTTTGTCGTTAATCCCGGCAACGGGCTTTGCAGCAGAAGGTTCGTTTGAAATTACCCGGACCAAAGCTGAATGGCAGGCCATGCTGACGCAAACCGAATATCTGGTGATGCGGGAAGACGGCACCGAAAAGCCGAATTCAAGCCCGTTGAATCTGGAAAAACGTGCAGGCATCTATCAATGCAAAGGGTGCGATCTGTCACTCTATGATGCGAAAACCAAATATGACAGCGGAACCGGCTGGCCGAGCTACTATGAATCGCTGCCAAATGCTGTCGGTACCAGACCGGACAATACATTATTCACCACCCGCACCGAAGTGCACTGCCGCAGATGCGGAAGTCATCTGGGCCACATTTTCAACGATGGGCCAAAGCCGACCGGAAAACGTCATTGTCTGAATGGGGTCAGCCTGACCTTCAAACCGAAAACCGAGGCCTGAGATGAGCCGTCCCGATCCCGGCTGCAGCACCAGCGGCCCGGGTCGGATTGAGGTGCTGGTTGGCCGCTGGTTGCTGGCCGGACTGTTTTTCGCAGGTGCCGTGCAGAAAGTCTTTGATCCTTCGACGGTCACTGCACTGCTCGAGGGGTTTGCTTTACCAGGCTTTCTGGTCTGGCCCGCCGCGATCTATAATCTGGCGGCCGCGATTCTGCTGGCATCGGGAACTTATGTCATTCCGGTTGCCCGATCACTGGCGATCTATTGTATCGTCACAAGTTTTTTCCACCTCATACCATCCGACGGATGGCAGATGTCGATATTCGTGAAAAACTGGGCCATTGCTGGAGGCCTTCTTGCTCTGTCCGCCGCCGAACGCGCGAGCTTGGTAAAATGACCCGGTATCCAAACAACATATGAACCGCCTGAACTTCCTTTAACCAGACCGTACTGCACGTGCAGGATGCATTTTTGGTGCAGCTGTTCGCGCCGCCGGCTTGGTGGTCCGAGGCTGTGTGGGCCCGGTTTCCGCGCTAAAGAATCCCGCGATACAGGAGGTATTCTGCTGAGTTTCCTCTGGTAACGATTGCTCCAGACTTCTCGGCTAGAGTGTATTGCAGTGAATATTGCAAGCGGTTTGCCGTATCGGCAGCGTTGGATTTTGGAGTCCTATGTTTAAGAATTTTCTGAATACTATCGAAAAAGCCGGCATCTGGTGGCTGCTTGTGCTTTTGGTGATCCCTGCGGCCTTAACCTACTATGCCTGGCAGATTACAGACGATAACATTCAGACATCAGCCCATGCAAAATTTTCCAGCCTCACTCTGGCCAGTGAGAGTGCGCTGCTGCACCGCATCGATTCCTATCAGCAAGCGCTGCTCGGCGCGAAAGGTTTTCTGAATGGGTCCAGAGAGGTTACGAACAAGAACTGGAGTGCTTATGTCGACGCGATCAACATCACGCAAAGTTATCCGGGGATTAATGGAATTGGTCTGATTGATCAGGTCAGTCAGGAAAAGTTGGATGACTATGTCGTTTCAGCGGAAGATGATCGGGGGTTGCCTTTTCAGGTACATCCTAAAGTTGAAGCAGATGAGTATTTCATAATCCGGTTAATCGAGCCGCACGGTCTCAACGAAGAGGCCGTAGCTCTCAATATTGCGTTTGAAGAAAATCGCCGGAAGGCTGCGGTGGCGGCCCGCGATTCCGGGCGCGCTGTCATTACAAAACGGATCCTGCTGGTACAGGATGCAGAAAAGACACCGGGATTCCTGTTATTGTTGCCGAGCTATAATCGTGACATGTCTCTGGTCACCCTGGAACAGAGGCGTGAGGCATTTCGCGGTTGGGTCTATGCACCTTTTATTGCCAAGAACTTTCTCAATAATCTGACAGACAGCCAGGGTGAAACGCTGCATCTGCAGGTCTATGATGGCGAGGTGGAAAGTCAGGATGCGCTGATATTTGACAGCAATGCCGATGAAGAACCCGGGGGCACGGCAGAGCATCAGATAAGCAAGAAAATTCAGATCATGGAGCAGACCTGGCTTCTGGTGTGGTCCAGCACCTCGAAATTTGAAGTGCAGGAATTGAGCAATGAGCCGTTTCTGATCCTGGCAATTGGCGCGTTGTTTACAGGTGCAACTG